>JAPYSD010000388.1 GCA_029936705.1 Croceicoccus sp.
CGTCTGGTGATCGCCACGCCCACGCCGGGCGGGCAGGTCAACGACCTCGTGCTGGCTGCCGCGCATCTGGCGGGCGTGGACGAGATCTGGCGCATCGGCGGTGCGCAGGCGATCGCCGCGCTGGCCCATGGCACGCAGCGCATCGCGCCGGTCGATGTCGTCACCGGCCCCGGCAATGCCTGGGTGGCCGAAGCTAAGCGCCAGCTTTACGGCACCGTCGGCATCGACATGGTCGCGGGGCCAAGCGAGATTCTGGTCATCGCGGACAAGGACAATCGCGCGCGCCACATCGCCGCCGATCTGCTCAGCCAGGCAGAGCATGACCCGATGGCGCAATCGATCCTGATCACCGACGACAACGATTTCGCCGACCGCGTCGCCGATGCCGTGGGCGTCGAGCTTGCCCAGTTGCCGACCCGCCGCGTGGCCGAGGCCAGCTGGCGCGACCACGGCGTCATCATCGAGGTCGCCTCGCTTGGCGAAGCGCCCGCGCTCGCCAATGCGCTGGCGGCAGAGCATGTCGAACTGGCCGTCGCCGATCCCGAACCGATGCTGGAAGCGATCCGCCACGCGGGCAGCGTCTTCATCGGCCGCCACGCGCCCGAGGCCGTGGGCGATTACGTCGCGGGCCCCAACCACGTCCTGCCCACGGGCCGCCGCGCGCGTTTCGCCAGCGGGCTGTCGGTGCTCGATTTCATGAAGCGCACCAGCTTCATCGAACTTGACGAAGCCGCGCTGGCCGCGATCGGCCCCGCCGCCGTCGCGCTGGCGGAGGCGGAAGGCCTCTACGCCCACGCCCGTTCGGTGTCGCTACGCCTGCAAGGAGCCACGAAATGAGCCTTTCGCTACACGCCGCCACCATTCCCGGCTTCCTGCGCATGCTGGCGAATATGGAACACCTGATCGGCAAGGCCGAGGACTGGTGCCAGCAGCAGGGCCGCGGCGAGGAAGACGTCTGCGGCGCGCGGATCGCGCCCGACATGCTGGATTTCGCCTATCAGGTGAAATCGACCGTTTCGCATTCGGTCGGCGCCATCGCGGGCATCCGCGCAGGGGCCTTCTCTCCCGATCGCAGCGATCCGCCGCGCGGCTTCGCCGCCATGCGCGCCATGCTGGCAGGCGCCCGCACGGAGCTGTCGGCCCTGACCGAGGCGGGAATGGAAGAGGTTGGCGCCGCCAGCATGGAATTCCGCATGGGCGACAAGCTCGTCGTGCCGTTCACCGGGCAGAACTTCCTGCTCAATTTCTCCGTCCCCAATTTCTATTTCCACGCGACCACCGCCTATGACATCCTGCGCCAGCTGGGTGTTCCGATCGGCAAGCGCGACTATCTGGGACCGGACTGGACCAAGCAATGAACGCCAAATCGCAATCCCGCTCCGCCGCCCGCCTCGCCGCGGTGCAGGCGCTCTACCAGATGGACATGGAAAGGACGCAGCTCGCGCGCCTGCTCGACGAGTTTCACCAGCACCGGCTGGGCAAGGAGATCGAGGACGACCAGTACGCCGATGCCGAGGTCGCCTTCTTCGACGATTTGGTAAAGGGCGTCGACGCCCGCCGGGACGAGATCGACCTGCTGATCAGCGAGAAACTGGCGCAGGGCTGGTCGCTGGCGCGGCTGGACAAGACCATGGTGCAGATCCTGCGCTGCGGCACGTACGAGCTGCTGGCCCGCCCCGACGTGCCCAAGGCCGCGGCAATCACCGAATATGTCGATGTCGCCCACGCCTTCTTCGAATCGCGCGAGGCGAAATTCGTGAACGGCCTGCTCGACGCCATCGGCAAGGACGTCCGCGCCTGAGCGGTAGCGGACCTTCCGGCGAGGAAAGCTTCATCGCCGCCCTGCGCGCGCTGGCGCATGATCCCGGCGCGCGCGGCCTGACCGACGACGCGGCGGTCCTCAACACCACCGGCGCTCTGGTCGCGACCCATGACACCATGGTCGAGGGGGTTCACTGGCTCCCCGACCAGGATCCCGCTGACGTCGCGTGGAAGCTCGTCGCCTCCAACCTCTCGGACCTTGCCGCCAAGACCTGCCGCCCGGTCGGCCTGCTGCTCAGCTTCATGCTGGGCGATGACAGCTGGAACAGCCGCTTCCTGTCGGGCCTTGGCGAAGTCCTTGCGGCTTTCGATGCGCCGCTGCTGGGCGGCGACACGGTGTCCGCTGCCTCTCCCGATGCGCCCAAGGTGATCGGCCTGACCGCGCTGGGCCAGCCGCAGCGCGATCCGCCCCCGTCGAGAGCCGATGCCGCGGCGGGGCAGGCGCTGTGGATCACCGGCCAGTGCGGCGCCGCGCTCGCAGGGTTCGAGGCGCTGAAGGCCGGTAGCAACGACCACGCCCTCACCGCCCCCTACCGCCGCCCCGTCCCCCGCCTTGCCGAGGGGCAGGCACTCGCCCCGGTCGTGGGCGCGATGATGGACCTGTCCGACGGGCTGCTGCTCGACGCGCGGCGCATGGCCGATGCCAGCGGCACCACCATCGCGATCGAGACCCGGCTTGTACCCGTGCATCCCGCCCTGGCCCGCCGCAAGCGCGAGGCGATGAGCTGGGGCGACGATTACGAACTGCTGTTCACCCTGCCGGGCGGCGTATCCTGCCCGGTTACGGCCACGCGCATTGGTACCGTCCTGCCGCGCGGCGCGCATCCGCTGCTGCTCGACGGATCGCCGCCGCCCGCGCGGCAGACGCTCGGTTACAGCCACGGCATCTGATCTTGCGGCGCCACGCCGAAAAGCTTTCCCCTGCATGAACAATGCCTGCTTGCGCAGGATCGTTTAGCGTGTAGCTTCCTGATGACGACGCCCGAAAAGGGCGCGATCATTATTGGAGGGGAAGCGAAGTGAGTCTTGTCACGATCGCAATTGCACTTGGCCTTCTGGCCATCGTCTACGGATTCGTCACCAGCAGACAAGTACTTGGCGCGGATGCCGGGTCCGCGCGCATGCAGGAGATCGCCGGCGCTATCCAGGAAGGCGCGCAGGCCTATCTGAAGCGCCAGTACACGACCATCGCCATCGTCGGTGTGATCGTGGCAGTCATCGTCGGCGTCTTCCTCGGCGCGCTCAGCGCGATCGGTTTCCTGATCGGCGCGGTCCTGTCGGGCGTGGCGGGCTTTATCGGGATGAACATCTCGGTCCGCTCGAACGTGCGCACGGCGGCGGCGGCGCAAAAGGGGCTGCAGGAAGGGCTCACGCTGGCGTTCCGTGCGGGCGCGATTACCGGCATGCTGGTGGCGGGCCTCGCTCTCCTCGCGATCGCGGTGTTCTACTGGTATCTGACCTCGGTCGCCGGCTACGGCGTGGGCGGAGAGGACCGGACCGTGGTCGACGCGCTGGTCGCGCTGGCTTTTGGCGCTTCGCTGATCTCGATCTTCGCGCGGCTGGGCGGCGGCATTTTCACCAAAGCGGCGGACGTGGGCGCCGACCTCGTCGGCAAGGTCGAGGCCGGCATACCTGAAGACGATCCGCGCAACCCCGCCGTGATCGCCGACAACGTGGGCGACAATGTCGGCGACTGCGCGGGCATGGCCGCCGATTTGTTCGAGACCTATGTCGTCACCGTCGGCGCGACCATGGTGCTGACCGCGCTGCTGCTGTCCGATACGGCGGGCGCGCTGCTGGGCAACCTGATGGTACTGCCGCTGCTGATCGGCGGGGCCTGCATCGTCACCTCCATCGTCGGCACCTATTTCGTGCGGCTTGGCGGCGGCACGAACATCATGGGCGCCATGTACAAGGGGTTCCTTGTCACCGCCGTGCTGTCGGTCCCCGCCATCTGGCTGATGATGCAACTGGCGCTGGGCGACATGAGCGCGGTGATCGGGGGCGAGACCATCAGCGACGCCGTGCTGGTCGTCGACAGCGGCAATATTGCCGAGGAAGGCCTGTCCGCGCAGATCGCGGGCTTTACCGGCTGGGACCTGTTCTGGTGCTCGATCGTCGGGCTGGTGATCACCGGTCTGATCATCTGGATCACCGAATATTACACCGGCACCAATTACCGCCCCGTAAGCTCCATCGCCAAGG
>JAPYSD010000389.1 GCA_029936705.1 Croceicoccus sp.
GGTCTCGGGAGTGGCAGCGCGAGAGGCCGATGGAAGCTGCAGGCCTGGACATCCATGTCCCGACGGGGATCCACAAGATGCGCGGGATTACCTCGTTCGCCTGATCGGCAGGCCGATCTGAAAAAGCCCGCACGGCCATATTCTGGTCGAAGGTCCGACGATGACATGCCTGTCCACAGGATCTGCAGGCGGTAATCGAACAGGCGCCTAGTGCGCTTCACCTCGCAGCGGTGATATATCCTGTGAGCTCGTCGCATCGGGCTTGGTGGCGCGCTGGGAACGCTACTGGGGCAATCACTCATGTGACTAGCCAGCATGCAGCCATACAGGCCAAACTGCGGAGAGATGGAGCTTCTTAGCCGCTCAGACCGTTCAGTGTGGGTCGGCCTGTCGCTAGACTCTGATATCGCAATCCGCGTCGGATCGACGCCAAATACCGCAATAAAGCCATATACTGCGTGCGACTCTCTACAGCGGCGCATGTTTCAAATCGGGCTGCGGAAAACTTGAACCTGCGAATGGATTTTCCGACGGCATTCCGCAATCGAGCAGCCCGCGGCGTAGAGCCGCTGACAATGGGGGAATACCTACAAGAAAAAATACGTGACGTCGCTCGAGATCGCGGCGGCTGCATTCGCGACTCCTGCGTTGGCACAGGACTTCCAGAGCTTCTACGCTGGCGTAGAAGCCGGCTTCGACAATAACGAAGTCTAGGTCGACGACGTCGACTTGACGGACGTTGTGGGCTTTGATGCGACAAGTTCGTTTGACGGTTTGAGCGGCAACGGCGTCATTGGGGGGCGTGTTTGCCGGCTACCACGTGACGATGGATACCACCTTCATCGCAGTCGAGGGCTTCGCTCAGCTGAGCGACGCATCTGTCGGCATTTCGGCCACAGATGGCGCCAACGAGGGTGATCAGGGCATTGACGGGCTTAGCATCGACAACAAGGCGGGCCTGGCCTTCCGCTTCTGATCCAAAGAGGGCCGGAGCGAACACTCCGGTCCCATTCGGCCCCGACACCTTGAAGCAGCAAATGAAGAGCTGTTCTGGCAGTCATTCTACAGGATTGAAGTCGCGAATTGACTTCGTGAATGTACGGAAAGTTTAAAGAACCCGTTTTCGCTGGCGCTATAACCGCTCTGTCGGCGATCTTGGCGGCAGGTCGAACGGCGCTGCAGCCGGCAGCACCCGACCGAATCCGGCCGTTAGCCGATAGTCCTTGAATTGCAGCTTCCGCTCGATAACGCTGCAATGAGCATCCGTGGATCTCGCGACCTGCGAATCAGGAGACCGTTCAAGACCCTGGTCCACTTCTCAATCGAAAATTATGCCGCCCCCGGATCACTTCTCATTGTAAAATCAACAACCATGCCCTGAAAGTTTCGAGGTTGCTCCGAAATTCTCACGGTGAAGCCTACGGCACCAAAATGTGAACTTTGTGAAGCAGTTTACAGCTTGCTGTCGAAAAGAGCCGCAATTTCTGTTTCACCTATCCGGTCGAAATCGCGGGGAACACGGATCTGTCCCAACATGAAGCCGAGGCGTTGCGGCTTCGCGGTTTCGGGCTGCTCCAAGAGTATTACCTCGGCAATTGGCTTGCCCGACTTTGCGATAATGAACCCCCCGTCACTACCCATTCGCTTTAGCAGCCTAGAGAGATGGGTCTTAGCTTGGCGAATGCTGACAGTTTTCAAGGTGGCCTCCGCTGAGTTAATTCTACTGGGGTCAGGAATATTCGAATTCACAACGAGCCCGTGCAATGAGCGGCGTTGCTTCTTCGAGAGCACCTGAATAGCGCTATTTGGTCAAAGATCTGAGGATCAATCTCATAAGGTTCCTGTCCGCAGTCGTAGCTTTGTTGGCTGCACGCGCATCACTGCATCCATCTATCCCATCTGGGCTCTACTGCCCCAGCGCCAAGAGATAATTTCGCACTCGCTCAAGCCCGTTGATCGAATGCGACTTCATGACCGATAACGGCGCTTCGCCGCCCAGGTCGGGGTGCGGCTTTCTGATCCAGCCACGCCGCATCGCAGAATCCCGGAAAAGAACTTTCAATCCGATGTGGACGCCGAGAAGTAGCGAGAGGCGGATGGCGCATTCTGAACCTATCTGCCCTGCCCTTCCCTGCTTCCAACGCTCCCACCGCTCGATATTGATCCCACCCAGTAGCGCGCAAGCCTCGACGTCATCCAGTTCCCAGAGATCAAACAACTTGACGATTGCGCGTGCACCCGCGTCAGCCTCGACTTCGCTGATCGGAGGATAGCGGTCACCTTCCCTGCCGCGATCGTGGGTACCGTTAAATTTTATCATGCGTTAGCTTCCGCTAATTGCTAGATAATGAGGTCTGCTTGATACGCCGATCTGATCCAACAAGGCAGCCTCGGCACTGCGAAAACCAACCGTGCGTTCGCAAAGGTCAGGCAATGCCGCGGAAGGCGGTTGAGGCTCGAGTTGTCAAAAACCATGCCTCGATCTGCTCTGAGGATCGCACTGCGAATGAGGGGCGCGCCGCGCGCATAGCGGGCTCGGATCTTGTCCTCCGGGACGATATGTCCGCCCTCTTCGACCCGTGCCCTTACGCGTGAAACCGAAAGATCCGGTTCGTTGACCCCGACATGCATTACAATAACGGTAAAACCACTGGTTCGCGCCGCGTCGATAAGCTCCAGCTTGGACGAATGCGAAAAGACCGTCTCGGTCACGAAGTCCCGGCCCCGGGCCAGATATTCGTCCCGGCGCGAAGACGCCATTCTGGCCGCTTCGTAAGATGCCGCTGGCGACGGTTCTCGTAGCTCGTCGCGCTGAATAATATCGGCGTTGATGAATGGACCTGCGAAACTCGGCGCAATACGGGTCTCATAGAGTGTGGACTTGCCGGCGCCATTCGGTCCGGCCAGCACGATCATGGTGGGCTTCATGCTTCGGAGTGGGCGTCCTCGCGCACAAGGTTACCGGCCGCGTCAAGGCCGACTCCCAACCCAAGCTGACGCCGCCTGGCAAAGAATGCCTCCTCGTCAGACCCTGGCTGCCCCATCTTCTCGATAAAGCTGTCGAGCCAGACATCCTTCTCCTCACCAGTGAGTTCCGTTGTCTCGATGTCGCCTGCGAGAGCCGCAGAAATGCGCGCATGGTCGAAGTTACCGGATTTTTCGATGGCGCGGCCGATGCGCACCCAATGCGCAATCTGGCCCGCAAGCGAGCGGCTTTGTAGCTCGGATTCGCGCCGAATGATCTTCATGATATCGTCACCAAGCTTAATCGACTGAGCCATATCATTCACCTCCAAGCCATAGGTAGCATTTTGCTACCTCGCATTCAAGCCTGACAGGTTCCGTGCGTATTGACGCTCCGTCGCT
The DNA here is from genome assembly GCA_029936705.1 of Croceicoccus sp. GTDB lineage: Bacteria > Pseudomonadota > Alphaproteobacteria > Sphingomonadales > Sphingomonadaceae > Croceicoccus. Next base: position 3,367 of record JAPYSD010000389.1, read on the forward strand.
TGCGTCGATCAAGGAAGCATAAGCATATGATCCGCCCACCGTGTCCACCGCCGTCTTGTAAGAGGCTCTTCAGATTTCACTGAAGACGTGTGTTACTAATGATGAGAGACATCACGTTAAAACGGGATGGCATTCAGCACCTGCGGCGACACGACATAGACCGCGTCACGCCCCCCCCTGTACTGGTGCCCCCTTACCCGCCCGGAATAATAGCGCCGCACGAAACCGCCCTTGACGAGATCAGACACGGCGCGCCTGACTTTGGCCTTGCCTGCAGCCAGCGCTTCTTCTTCCACTGCAGCTTGCAACAGGGCTTCGTCGCAGGCCTGGGAACCGAGGCGGTCCTCGACCTTCCGCCGAAGGGTCGCACGTCTCCGGTCATGCGCAGCCAATGGCACCAGCGTTCCTGCCACCCATTCGCGCTAAGGCCGCGCTACGCCGTCCGGTCCTGCCAGCCACGGGCCTGCGCGCCCGTCGGAACGCGCCGCTTCGGCGATAAGACCCAGCGCTATGAAGGCATAGCGCGGCCGGCGGGAGACATCCGCCAGAGCAGTTAGGATTCAGCCAAGGTCGATCAAAGTCGCGGAGTGGCAGGGCGAGTACATAGGCGATTCTGCCACGCCCGGATTCGCGTGTGAATCCAGAAAATGCGCCGTCT
>JAPYSD010000390.1 GCA_029936705.1 Croceicoccus sp.
GCTGGGACTGGTGTGTCGCGGCGTGGCGTTCGAATGCCGCTGGCGCGATCCGCGGCACCGGCCTTTCTGGGACTGGTCGTTCTGGGGGGGATCGGTGGTCGCCGCCATGTCGCAGGGCATGATCCTGGGCGCCATGCTGCAGGGCGTGACCGTGGTCAACCGTTCCTATGCGGGCAGCTGGTTCGACTGGCTGACCCCCTACACGCTGCTGACCGGCGCGGGCACGGTCGCGGGCTATGCACTGCTGGGCGCGTGCTGGCTGGTGTGGAAGACATCGGGCAAGTGCCAGCTGCACGCCTATCGCATGGCGCGCTATGCCTGCGGGATCACCGTGGCGCTGATGGGGGCGGTGTCGCTCTACAATATCGTGCTGCGCCCCGAGTACGAGAGCCGCTGGCTGTCCGCGCCCGAGATCTATTACGCTTGGCCGGTGCCGATCATCACCGCGTTCCTCGCGGCATGGCTGTGGCGCTCGCTGTGGCGCGGGCGCGAGGTGCTGCCGTTCTGGCTGGGCATCTCGCTGTTCGCGATGGGCATGGTGGGGCTTGGCCTGACGATCTGGCCCAATGTTGTGCCGCCTTCGCTGACCATCTGGGACGCCGCGGCGCCCGCGCGCAGCCAGATTTTCATGCTGGTGGGCGTGGCGATCACTATGCCGCTGATCCTGGCCTATACCTTCTGGGCCTATTGGGTGTTCCGCGGCAAGGTCGGGGACGAGGGTTACCATTGATGGCGCGGCGCCCCTCCCCGGCGGAGCGCCCTGCCCCCGGGCATTCCCCCGATTCCGGCCCCGGCCATACGCCGGGCGCTGGGGCCGAGGATCAGCCGCTGTGGCGGCGGTTGGCGTGGATGGCGGCGATCTGGGCAGCCAGCGTCGCCGCGCTGGGCGCGGTCGGCTGGCTGATCAGGCTCTGGATCGCTTAGGGGTCAGGCCCTCCGAAAATCAGCCGTTCGTTTTCAGGAACGCGATGATCTCGGCCCGCTTGGCGGGGTCGGGTTCGCCCATCGGCATGCGTGCGCCCGGCACCTTGGTCTGCGGCGCCGCGATATATTCGTCCAGCGTCGCCTCGTCCCAGGTGAGGCCCGAGTTCTTCATCGCGGGCGAATAGTTGTAGCCCGGCGACGTGCCCGCCGCGCGTCCGAACACGCCGTAGAGATTGGGGCCGACCTTGGGTCCCTCGCCCTCGTTGAAATTGTGGCACACCTTGCACTTGGCCAGCGCAGCAGGTTCGCCGCCGGGAGTTGCGACATCGGGATGTCCGGGGGGCAGCGCATCGGCGGTCGGCTCGACCGCGGCGGGCGAGGGCGCAGGGGCCGGCGCCTGGGCAACCTCGGTCGCGGCGGGATCGGGCTGATCGTCCCCCTGTGACCCGCAAGCGGCAAGAAGGACGGCCGCAGCGAGCGGCAATACGGAATGGACGCGAATGCCTTTTGTCACACCATTGCTCCCGATATTATCGGGAGAGTATGCGATACTCCGAATTTATTGGCAAGCCGCAACAATCGTGCAAGATATGGTGCCTACCCCTTCGTGCCTCCAGGAGAACCGCTCATGGCCTTTAACCGCAGCTTCCCTGCCCTTCGCCTGTCCGCCGCCGCCCTTGTTCTGTCGCTGTCGCTGGCAGCCTGCGGCGAGACCAACGACAACGCCGCCGTCGCCGAGGGCGAAAGCGACATGGCCGGATCGGATATGGCGGGAACGGATATGGGTGGCGCCACCGGCGACCTGTCGGTCGTGAAGGCGCGGCAGGACAATTTCGAGGAGATCGGCGACGCGTTCAAGGCGATCCGCGGCCAGCTTGAAAACAGCACGCCGGACTTTGCCGTGATCCAGAGCAATGCCGCCATCATCAACACCAATGCCAAGAAGGTGTCGGGCTATTTCCCCGAGGGCACCGGCCCCGCATCGGGCGCGGATACCGAAGCGCTGCCCGCGATCTGGGAAAAGCCCACCGAATTCAACGCCGCGACCGAGCGGCTGGTGAGCGAGAGCGAGAACATGCTGACCGCCGCAAGCAGCGGTGATCCCGCCGCCGTCGGCGCTGCGGCCAAGCAGCTGGGCGGTGCCTGCAAGAACTGCCACGACCAGTTCCGCGAGGATGACGACTGAGAGGGGCGGACGTGATGGCTGACGATACCGCCACGCATCCCGTCAAGATGTGGGATCTGCCGGTCCGCATCTGCCACTGGTCCTTTGTCCTGCTGATCCCAGCGATGTGGTACACGGCCGAGAACAACGCGATGGGATGGCACATCAGGCTGGGGCTGCTGCTGCTCGCGCTGGTGACGTTCCGCGTGCTGTGGGGCTTCGTCGGAAGCTCTACCGCGCGGTTCAGCGATTTCGTGCACGGTCCCGCCGCGGTCATGCGCTATTTCCGCAAGCTTGGTGACGATCACAAGCCAGTCGTGGGCCACAACCCCGCCGGCGGGTGGAGCGTGCTGGCGCTGCTGGGCGCGATGGCGCTGCAGATCGGCATGGGGCTGTTCGCGGGCGATCCCTATGACGGGGCGACGGGTCCGCTCAACAGCCTGGTTGGCGTGATGACCGCCGATACGCTGACCGGGTGGCACCATGCCTTCTTCAACGTGGTGGTCGCGCTGATCGTGCTTCATATCGCGGCGATCATCTATTACCTGACCGCCAAGAAGGACAATCTGGTCGGGCCGATGATCACCGGGTCGCGCCCGATGAAGCGGACCGTTTCGGACATGGAACCGGTTCCGGCATGGCGGGCGCTGCTCTGCCTGGTGCTGGCGTTCGGTTTCGCGGCCTGGATCTGGAGCGGCGCGCCGCCCTTTTGATCCTGTCGCCTGCGGGGCGCGGCATTTCGCATCGGAAAAGACGGCCCGGCGCGTAGGCACCGGGCCGTTCTGCTTCTTCCCCAGCGGCAGTGTGTCAGCTGCCCTCGCCCCCGACGCCTGCCAGCGGCTCGCCCGGCATCAGCAGGTGGCGCCAGATCAGCGCGCCCAGCGCGCCCCCGACCAGCGGCGCGATCCAGAACAGCCAGAGCTGCCCCAGCGCAGCCGTGTCGGCAAGCAGCGCGACGCCGGTCGAGCGTGCCGGGTTGACCGAGGTATTGGTCACCGGGATCGAGACGAGATGGATCAGCGTCAGTGCCAGTCCGATGGCGATCGGCGCGAAGCCGCCGGGCACTGCCGCGCTGGTGGCGCCCAGGATCACGACAAGGAAACCGGCGGTCAGCACGATCTCTATCACCAGCGCCGCCAGCAGCGAATAGCCGCCCGGCGACAGCGTGCCATAACCGTTGGTGGCAAAGCCGCCCGGCTCCCACCCTGCCTGTCCCGACGCGATGACATACAGCACGATGGCGGCGACCACTGCCCCGACGACCTGCGCGATCCAGTAGGGGATCAGCGCCTTCCATTCGAAGCGCCCGGCAAGCGCAAGGCCAAGCGACACCGCCGGGTTGAAATGCCCGCCCGAAATGCCGCCCACGGCATAGGCCATGGTCAGCACCGTCAGCCCGAAGGCCAGCGCCACGCCCGCGAAACCGATGCCCAGATCGGGAAAGCCCGCGGCAAGCACCGCCGCGCCGCAGCCGCCGAAGACCAGCCAGAACGTACCGAAGAATTCCGCCGCAAGATTGCGCACCATTGCCGCCGCTCCCGAATTTGCCAATGCGGCGGCAAGACTGGCATTCGCGGCAGTGCGGGCAATCGGGATAACCCCTGTGAACGGGGCGGGCGCGGCCCGCTGGGCGGTGCTGACCGGCCCCCCGGCCAACGCAAAAAGGGGGCGGCATCCGGATCGATGCCGCCCCCCCTGAATGGCGTGATGTCCGGGCCGGATCAGTGGTTGTCGCGCGGCAGGCCCATGGTCTGCGCGATGCGCTGGTACTTTTCCGATCCCTCAAGAATGGCGCCGGTGTTCATCTGGCCCACCACGGCGCGCTGCATTTCCTGCCAAGGCGTCTGCGAAGCGGGATAGGGATAGCCGCCCTTGGCTTCGAGGTCGGCGCGGCGCGCGGCCAGTTCGTCGTCCGGGATCAGCACGTCC
>JAPYSD010000391.1 GCA_029936705.1 Croceicoccus sp.
ATCCTATCCCCAGACCCGCCGTGACGATGTCGAAGAAACCATCTTCGGCGTCACCATCGCAGACCCCTATCGCTGGCTCGAAACCGATGTCCGCAACAGTGACGAGGTGGCGGACTGGGTCGCCCGGCAAAGTGCGTTCACCAATGCCTATCTCGAAACTCTGGACGAGAGGAAATGGTTCGCCGACAGGCTCAAGGAGACGCTCGACTACGAGCGGTTCGGCATACCCGAGCACAAGGCGGGGCGGCTGTTCTATACCTACAACCCCGGCCTGGCGGACCAGGACGTGCTGCTGACCAAGCCGATGTCCGGCGAACCGCTGGATGGCAAGGGCAAGGTCCTGCTCGATCCGAATAAATGGTCCGCCGACGGTACGGTCGCCCTCGCCGGATGGAACCCCTCCCCGCAGGCCAGGATATTGTCCTACCAGGTGCAGGAAGCGGGCAGCGATTGGAACACTATTGAGTTCATCGACCTCGCGACAGGCGAAAAGCTGCCCGATCGGATCGAGTGGGTCAAGACGGGCGGCGCCCAATGGATCGATGACAGCCGTTTCGTCTATTCGCGCTTTCCCGAACCTGCGGAGGGAGACGATTTCCAGGTCGCCAATCGCAATCAGCAGATTTGGCTACACGAGCTGGGTCAGCCGCAGTCTGAAGACCGCCTGATCTATGCCACCCCGGATCGGCCCGCGATGCTGCACGGCGCCTCGGTCAGCACCGACGGCCGCTGGCTCTTCATCTACAGCCAGGACGGTTCGGTGCCCGGTAACGAGTTGCGGATACTGCCCGTCGCCGATCTCGGTGCCGAACCGATTGTCGTTGCCGACACGATGGACGACCAGTGGGACGTTGTGGATGCGGTCGGCGATGCCATAATCCTGCGCACCGACAAGGATGCGCCGCTTTACCGTCTAATGAAACTCGACATGTCGGGCGCGCAACCCGCGATGCAGGAGCTCGTCGCCGAAGGTGAGCACAACATGGACGCGGCGCGCGTCATGGGCGACCGCCTCGTCGTCGACTATCTTGAGGATGTGAAGTCCCGGCTGCGCCTGTTCACGCTGGACGGTAAGCCTGCCGGCGAAGTCCGTTTGCCCGGTATCGGGTCGGTCGCGGGCCTTTCGGGCGAACCGGACGAGAGCGAGGCTTGGTTCGGCTTCAGCTCCTTCAATCGTCCTCCCGATGTCTATCGCCTCGACCTGGCGACGGGCGAAAGCCACTCCATTCTCGATCGCACCCTCGGCTTCGATCCCGATCATTTCACTGTCGAGCAGGTCTTCTACCCCTCTGCCGACGGCACGAAGATCCCGATGTTCATCGTGCGGCGCGCCGATGTGAGCGGTCCTGCGCCGACGCTGCTCTACGCCTATGGCGGTTTCAACGTTTCCCTGCCGCCCAGTTTCTCGTCCACGCGCATGGCCTGGCTGCAGGCGGGCGGCACGTTCGCGCTGGCAAACATCAGGGGCGGGGGCGAATATGGCAGCGCATGGCACGATGCCGCGCGCGGCCCGAAGCGAGAGAACGCCTTCGCCGATTTCATCGCGGCGGGCGAATGGCTCAAAGCCAACGGCATTACCGGAAGCGATCAGCTCGCCATCCAGGGCGGCTCGAACGGCGGCATGCTGATGGGGGTCGTGACCAACCGCAGACCCGACCTGTTCGATGCCGTCAACGCGGACGTGGGCGTGATGGACATGCTGCGCTTCGACCGCTGGGGCTATGGCCGTGCGTGGGCGGCGGATTACGGCTTCCCCGATGTCGAGGAGGACTTCAACGTCCTTCGCACCTATTCGCCCTATCACAACGTGGCCGCAGCGGGCGACTACCCGCCGATCCTGGTGACGACCGCCGATACCGACGACCGCGTGATCCCGGGGCACAGCTTCAAATATGCAGCCGCGCTGCAAGCTGCTGACCTGGGCGACGCTCCGCATCTTATCCGCATCGAAACGCGCGCCGGTCACGGGGCGGGCATGCCGATCTCCAAGATCATCGAGAAGAATGCCGACGTTCTCGGTTTCCTGGCGCATTGGACCGGCCTGCGCCCCGACGATCAAGGCGGTTCACAATAGCGGCCATTTATATTAACGTTTTCTGACAGCAGGGTTCAGCCTGAGAACACGGCCAATGTCCTATCCTGCGCTTCGACGATGACAAATTCGACTGAAGCGGAAGGAGCGATATTATGAACCGACTGGTGAAAGCCGTCGCGGCCACGACATCGGCAGGAGCATTGATGCTGGCCGGGGCGACCCCGGCCGCCGCCGGTCCCTATGACCGGGATAACGGTATCGATGCCGGCGACATCATCGCGGGCGCGCTCATCATCGGGGGTATCGCTGACGTCGCGGGCGCCTTCGACGGGAACGACCGTTATCGCTATCAGGATCGCCGCTATGATGATCGGCGCTACCGGAACCGCGATTATCGCGGCGTCAGCGCCCGCAGCGCCGTGGAGCGCTGTGTGCGGGTTGCCGAGCAGCAGGCCTATCGCGCAGGCTATCGCCGCGTGAAGGTCACCGACATCCGCGACGTCGACCGCAAGAGCTATGGCTACAAGATCAAGGGCCGGATCGCCGTCGATGAAGGCAACCGCCGGTCACGCTATGGCCGCGGATGGGGCGGAGACTACCGCGGCTGGAACGATTCGATGCGCGGCTGGGATAGTGGCAAGTTCTCGTGCAAGATCGATGGACGCGGCGGCGTGCGCGATCTTGACTACAGCGGCGTGCGCGGTCTTCGGTAATCCGGCAGGGCAGTGGGGCCGGTTCAGGGTTCGTCAAGCGGAGGCATTGCAAGTCCTGCCGACGCGTCCCGACCGGTCACGCCGATAATGATGCGGCGGACCAGGCGATCGGCACGATCAGACAAGGGGTTTGAATGATGGCAAAGTTCGTTCGGCTGCTGGCATTGCCGCCGCTGCTCGCCACCGCCGGCATGGCGCTGCCGGTGCAGGCTGCGCCCATCAAGCATGCGGAGTGGACTGTACCCTCCAATATTTCCGTGCTTCGCGATGGCGGCCAGGCAAACGGTTGGGACCGGGGCCGTTATCGCAATCGCTATCGTCATGGACGTTATGGCGGCGGTATCGGTGTCGGCGACGTGATCACCGGCATCCTGGTCATCGGTGGGGCAGTCGCAGTGGCCAACGCAATATCGAACAGCAACGACCGCGAGCGTGTCCGTAACCGCGATCGCTATCCCGACCGTTACCCCGATCCGCGCGACGCCAGCTATCCTGAAAACCGCTACCCGGATCGGGGCCGCGACGGCCAGGCCAAAATGGCGAGGGCGATCGACCGCTGCGTCGATGATGTCGAGCGCGAGGAGCGGATCGCCACCGTCGATACGGCGACGCGCGTGCTGAACGGCTGGAGGGTCGAGGGCGCGCTGCGCGGCGGCGGCCTCTATCGCTGCGAGATCGACTCGTTCGGCGACATTCGCGACGTCAGCATCGATGGGCGCGAACTCCCTTCGTGGAGCGAGGACGCACGCCAACCCTCGTCCTATGGGCGGGAGGATGATGATTATTACGCGCAGGCACGCGCCCGGCAGGGCATGGCGAACCCGGATCCGCGCTGGAGCGAACCCGACCCCGCCGACAGCTGGAGCAGCGACAGCGATACGCAGGACTGGCAGCGCGGCGAAGCCGACGACCGCTATGAAACCCCCGGCGACGCCGTGATCGCGTCCACCCACTGATCAATCGGTCTGCCTGTCCCTGTCATAGGCGGGCAGTTCGATACGCCAGATCATGGCCGCGCCCCGCAGCCCGAAGCCTGCCGCGCTCGCCAATAGCAGGGCGGGAAGGCGCGGTATGCCCATTCCCAGCGCAATCAGGCTGACACTGGCCGCAAGCGCAGCCGCGGTGACATAAAGTTCGGGCCGCATCAGGATCGAAGGAACCCCGGCCAGCACGTCGCGGATGATCCCGCCGACACAGCCCGAGATCACCCCCAGCACGATG
>JAPYSD010000392.1 GCA_029936705.1 Croceicoccus sp.
GCGGCAAGCGGCTGCGCATCGCGCTGCCCGTGTTCGGCAAGGCGCCGAAACAGCTGCGCCCCGATGCCATTCCGGGTCTGGTCAAGCGCAAGGACGAGGCCTGGATCGGCGTGCGCGCGGCCGATCTGCTGCCCGATGCCGACCCGATCCTGCGCCGCCTGCGCGACCTGGGGGACGAATGGCGGCTGGTCGTCTTCGGCAGCAAGGACGAAACGGTGCAGATCGCCTCGCTCTGCGCGAAGATGGAAGTGGCGGACAGGCTGCTGACCAGCCAGCGGCTTGCCGGGCCAGAGGACAGGGCAGGGCTGTTCGACCTGCTGCTCTCGCCCCGCTCGCTTGCAAAGGGCGCGGAAATGCCGCGCATGCCATTCCTTGCCGCACCTGCCGGCGTGCCGCTGATCGCCGCGGGGAACGAGATTGCCGCGATCCTGCCGCCCGAACAGCATGACTTCGTCTTCGGCGATGCGAGCGGGCAGCTGGGCGCCATGGCCGAGGCGATGGTCGTGCTGGCAAAGGACGAGGTTCAGCGCAGGCGCCTGGGCAAGGCGATGGCGGACTTTGCCGCCGCGCACTGCGATGCCGCCGACCACCGCGCGCTGCTGGCGGAACTGACCGGGGACGAGCGTCTTTATCCCTGACGCCAGAAAGCACGCGGCCGGGAAGCGCATGCCCCGTTTCAGCGCGCGTTCAGGCGCGAACCGCTTTGGCGTTGAAAAGCCCCGGCCCGGTCCTTAAGACCCCGCCATCCCGGACCCCGCGAGCCGGAGCCGAAACGATCTTGGAAAGGCCGAATACCGTGGCGCTCAGCCCTGCAAATTCCAGCAAAGCTATCGAAAAGGCCGAGCTGCGCCAGCGCGCGCAGGAAGACGTCTTCCGCCGCGAGGTCGACGAGGCCGTGCGCCAGGACACGATCTCGGGCTTTTTTCGCAAGTGGGGCAAGATACTCATCGTCGTCGTCGTGCTGCTTCTGGCGGCACTGGGCGCATGGGCATGGTGGCATCACAAGACCACGACCGAGGCCGAGGCCGACGCGGTGGAGCTGACGCTGGCAATCGACCAGCTGGAAGCGGGCAATCTGAAGGCTGCTGCAGAAAAGGCCTCTGCGCTGACCGGCGCGGATACGCCTGCCGGCTACCGCGCGCCTGCGCAGTTCCTTGCCGCGGCCGCCGCGCAGGAAAACGGCGATGCCGCCGAGGCCGTGCGGCTGTTCGACGCGGTCGCGAACGATACCGGCATGCCCGGGCCGTTCCGCGACCTTGCCGCGATCCGGTCGGTGTCGGTGAACTATGACGAGCTGGAGCCGCAGCAGGTGATCGACCGGCTCAAGCCGCTGGCGGTGCCGGGCAATCCCTGGTTCGGCAGCGCGGGCGAAATGGTCGGGCTCGCCTATGTCGAGCAGGGCAAGCCCGAACTTGCCGGACCGCTTTTTGCGGAAATCGCCCGGGACGAGGATCAGCCCGAGACGGTGCGATCGCGCGCCCGGCAGCTTGCCGGACTCTTCGGCACCGATGCCGTGGACGACGCGCAGGATATCGTCGACCAGATCGCCTCGGGCGGCGCCGCCCCGCAGTAAGCGGCGGGCGGCATGACAGGTTTTTGGAGAGTTTCACGAATGACATATCCGTTTGGCAAGCGTCTCGGCGCAGGCGTGGCAAGGGTGACCCTGGTGGCGGCGCTGGCAGGAAGCCTGGGCGCGTGCGGCATCTTCAAGGGTGACGGGCCGGAGACGACCCCCACCGTTGGCAACCGCGAACCGATCCTGTCACGGATCGAGAACACGACCGAGGTCGATCCCTCGCTGGCCAGCGTGCCGGTGGTGCTGCCCGCCCCGACCGTGAACACCGAATGGGCGCAGGCGGGCGGGTCCGCTTCCAAGAGCTATGGCCATCCCGCGCTCGCCGCCAATCCGACGCGTGCCTGGACCACCAGTATTGCCGGGGCCAGCCAGCAGCGGCGACTGGCCGCCGCGCCGGTGATCGGCGGCGGCAAGCTGTTCGTGATCGATACCGACGGCAAGGTCTGGGCCATGGACGCGGCATCGGGCACGCCGATCTGGCAGAAGTCGCTGAAGGTCAGCGGCGACGGTTCAAGCTCGGTCTTTGGCGGCGGCGTCAGCTATGAAAACGGCCGCGTATACGTCACCACGGGCGTGGGCGAGGTCGACGCGCTCAGCGCCGATACCGGCGAGGAGATCTGGAAGGTGCAGCCTTCCGGCCCGCTGCGCGGCGCGCCGACGCTGGCATTCGGCAATGTCTTCGTGATGACGCAGGACAACCAGATCTTCGCGCTCGACGCCGCGACCGGCGAGATCGAATGGAACCGCGCGGGATCGAGCGGGCTGTCGGGCGTGTTCGGCGTGGCGGCCCCGGCGGCCGGCGCGGGCACGGTGATCGCGGGCTATTCCAGCGGCGAACTGATCGCCTATCGCTATGAAAACGGCACCGAGCTGTGGGGCGATGCGCTGGCGCGTACCAATATCTCCACCTCGGTCGGATCGCTGACCGATGTCGATGCCGACCCCATCATCGATGGCGGGCGGGTCTATGCTCTGGGGCAGGGCGGACGCATGGCAGCGTACGAGCTGCTGTCGGGCCGCCGGATCTGGGACCTTTCGCTGGCGGGCATCTCGACGCCCGCGGTCGCGGGTGACTGGATCTTCGTGCTCACCGACGATGCGCGCCTGCTGGCGATCGCGCGCGCCACGGGCAAGGTGCGCTGGATCAGCCAGCTGCCGCACTGGAAGGACGAAAAGGACAAGGAAGGCGAGATCTTCTGGTCCGGTCCCGCGCTGGCGGGCGGCAAGCTCTATGTCGCCAGCACCCGCGGCGCGCTGGTGTCGGTCGATGCCAACGACGGTTCGCAGACGCCGATCGCGGAGCTTAAGAACGGCGTGTCGCTGAACCCGATCGTCGCCAACAACACGCTCTACGTCCTCGACGACGGCGGCACGATCAGCGCATTTCGCTGATCGGCCCCGCCCGCGCTAGGCTCCCCGGCGCGCGCCGGGCTCTCGGTCAGAGGCTGTCGTTGTAGATCGGCGCGACCGAGCCGTTCCACGCGCCGTGGTAATGGTCGAGCAGGTCCTGCGCGGGCACCTTGCGGCGCGCGGCGATCTCGTCCAGCGGCGCCAGGAAGCCGGTCTCGTTATCGCCCGCCGAATTCAGCTGGCCGCGCGCGGCAAGGCCGCTGCGCGCGATCTTCAGAACTTCGGGCGCAAGGTCGGCCAGCACGCCGCCGCCGGGAAGCGGAGCGTCCAGCGCCAGTTTCGGCACCGCGCCGCGCAGCGCCTCGCGCTCTTCCATCGTCCAGTCCTTGACCAGGTCCCACGCCGCATCCAGCGCCCCCTGGTCATAGAGCAGCCCCACCCAGAACGCGGGCAGCGCGCAGATCCGGCTCCAAGGCCCGCCATCGGCGCCGCGCATTTCCAGGAAGCTCTTCAGCCGTACCTCAGGGAAGGCGGTCGACATGTGGTCGGTCCAGTCCGCCATGGTCGGCTTCTCGCCGGGAAGGGCGGGCAGTTCGCCCTTGAGGAAATCGCGGAAGCTCTGCCCCGCGGCGTCGATGTACTTGCCGTCGCGGAACACGAAATACATCGGCACGTCGAGCATGTAGTCGGCCCAGCGTTCATAGCCGAAGCCATCCTCGAACACGAAGGGCAGCATGCCGGTGCGCGCCGGATCGGTGTCCGACCAGATATGGCTGCGGTACGACAGGAAGCCGTTGGGCTTGCCCTCGGTAAAGGGCGAATTGGCGAACAGCGCGGTCGCCAGCGGCTGCAGCGCCAGGCCCACGCGGAACTTCTTCACCATGTCGGCTTCGGACGAATAGTCCAGGTTCACCTGGATCGTGCAGGTGCGCAGCATCATGTCCAGCCCCATGGTGCCGACCCTGGGCATGTGCTCCATCATGATCTTGTAGCGGCCCTTGGGCATGACCGGCAGGTCGGCGCGCGCC
>JAPYSD010000393.1 GCA_029936705.1 Croceicoccus sp.
TGAGCAAGGAAGAGCTCGACGCACGCAAGGCCGCCTGAGGCCCGCGAGCGACGCTAGAACCGGCCCGATCGGCCGCAAGAAACCCCGCCCGGCTACGCCGCGGCGGGGTTTTTCTTTGTCAGCTGACCAGAAAATGACATTCGAAATAAGGTGTCGGAGCATTCTCGATTTCCTCCTGCCATTATGGTGAGGACGCAACGCCATGCGAATAATTTTCTGCCAAATCAGAATGGCTTTGCGAAAACAAAGTCGTATCCTACAATGTAAGAATGCATAACCGATTCAACCCCATCAAGCCGTTCTATCTGATGGATACGGCTCTCGAGCTTTCCATACTCCATGGAACTGATTTCAACTACGAACTGGAACGCCAGGCGCGTCAGGCATATCGCAATAGCCAAACCAACTGGAACGATCTCGTGGAGAAACTACCACAAGACGAAGGCGACGCGATCCGCCTGTTTCAGGCAGTCGCGCTCCCAGATGGACAAGGCTGGACTATGGACCCCGGCGTCAATTTGCTGGCCAAAGATCGAATTCCCACTGAACCCGATGCCAGAGCTCGCTACCTTACCGCCATTCTGCGATTCAATCTGGAAACATGCGTTTGGGGATACCTTCCCAAGTTCTCCACTAAAGCGCAAGATCACCATTATCTGGTAGGAATGGCGCTGATCGAAGCCGAAATCTCAGCCGCTGATATCGAGGGCAGAGAGAGGAACATCGCGCACTGTGCTGTCCTCATGAAGAAACTTCGCGATGCGCCTTTCGAAGCTGGCTATAATCAGCTGCAATTGATCCGGTCAGAGGTCGAGGACATTTCTCCGCGCGCAGCCGCGTTGCTCGCAGAAGTTCTCGTTCACGGTGAGGAACACTCATGCTCCGCTCTCTTATTCATCGAGTACGGATTTGACCTGATAGAACGTGCAATCTCGACCGACGATCTCCCCAAAGCCGCCTGAATTTCACAGCAGCTTTATCAGGAACAAAAACCCCGCCTGGCTAACGCCACGGCGGGGTTTTTCTTTGTCGGCTGACCAGAAAACGACATTTCGAAATAGGTGTCGGAAGATTGTCGATCCTAGCCTGTCATCATGGTGAGGCCATCGCCTCAGTCGCGTGGAAACCCATTTTTATCCTTTGGCAGTCAAAAAACCCACCAGTTTAGTTTAATGGGGGAAGGCGAATCATGACGCCGACACGCAAAGGTTTGGCCGTAGGGATGGGTCTTCTACTTGGATATGGTGCAGTCCAATGGCGCGACCAGATTGCCGAAACCAATGCCGTCATCGCCGAAGGGAGCAAGTCTTCCTACGATCACTGCATAGAGATGAACGAAGTATTTGCTGAGGTACCCTCACTATCTCAGCAGAGAGACTGCGACGCCGAGTTTCTGGAGGATGCAAATGGCTGAACACCTGAAAGAGCTTGGCTTCATCGCAGCAGGCTTCGTCATTTCCTACATCGGCTTCGGCACAGAGTTGTTTGGCCGCGAACATGGTGACGTCATGGATGCCGTTGCCGCCGAAATGCGCGACCCTACCAGCGCACAGTTCCGTAACATCGAACAAGGCACGACCACAGCGTGCGGCGAAGTAAACGGCCGGAATGCCTATGGCGGATATGCTGGCTTCACGGAGTTTGTCTACCAGAACGGCATAGTGAAATTCGAACCCGAGAAGCCGGCAAGCTTCGATGCCGATTCCCAGGTCGCTTACTACAATTCGGTCGCTCAATTCGCGCGTCTGAAGCAGGAGTGTTACAGGTAGCACTGCATTGATCGGTGCACGCTTCAGTCATTCCTGCACCATATGCCACTCCCCAACAGCGGATCTCCGTTCGAGAGGGGAAAATGTCCATGTCTTCAAACGCAGCTGCTCCCGCACCAGTGGTCCGCTATGTCGCGCGGCGATCTTACACCAACCGCAATGGCTCCTTTTACAGCCTCCGCGTGATTGCCCGGGCCAATAGCGACGGCATAGAATTTGCGCGGCTTCGCAAGGAGCGTCCAGGCTGGAATGCATGGGCCGACGATGAGGATTTCGGCAAGCTCCTCAGATTCTCGCTCCGCCGCGCTTCAACCCTCGCTGAGGCACTGCAGATTGCAAAGCGATCCCTCGCTGAATGGGAAGGCACGAACTGACCGGGACTGATCGCTACCATTCAATCAAGAGGAAAAGGCAATGTCGACGCCCATCAACACAGCCGAACCTGGCACGCTTGTTGTTTGCGGTCTCACCCAGGCAAAACGCCATGGCCGCAAGTTCGGCGCCGTAATAAGCTGCGAAGATCCTGGCACCCGAGATCGTCTGCGCGTCAAAGGCATGCCTCAGCTCGTCCTCACTTTTGAAGATTGCGACGATCCATCACTTGGATATCAGGTCGCCACCGCCGCTGACATGGAGCGAGCGCTCGAATTCGAGCGCCTCTATCGAGATGGCTCCATGCTCGTCCATTGCCAGCACGGCGTCGGCCGCTCGGCAGCAATCGCGCTTATGGCGCTGGCCGATCGACTGGGCGAGGGGAGGGAAGCCCACGCCGTAGCTGCGCTGCTCTTACAGCGTCCAATGGCGACGCCAAATCTAATCGCCGTCCAGCTTGCAGACGACTTGCTCGGCCGAACCGGCGCCCTCCTTGCTGCCCTCCGAGAAAGTGAGGCTGGCGATCCAGCTAAGCTCGCGACCCGCCGAAACCGCCTCACATACGCTCGGCAGAACCCCAGCCTCTTCGCGAAGGTTGGACCGGCGGCGAATATCTGAACACCTGTGAGGATTCCTACCGGCAAGGCCGCTGGCTAAGCTGGACGCCAACCCCAACGGCCATGAGAAACCCCGCCCGGCTTTGCCGCGGCGGTTTTTTTCATCGCCGGCCGACCGGAAAATGACCTTTCGAAATAGGTGTCGGAAGTTTTTGGAGCCCAATCTGTCACCATGGCGGGGCCACCCGTGCCGCGGCTCCAGACCTGAGCAGTTTTGGCGAAGGAAAAACGAGATGAGCCGCTACGTCGAACACAAGCACGGCATCACGATAGGGTCAGCTGACAATTTCTTCTTCGTCGACCAGGACGGCAATACTCAGGATTTCCCCTGCATCCTCTGGGCGAAGCGCTACTACTTCGATCATATCAACAGCGTGAACACGTTCGTACGCACCCCCGCCCAGCAAATCATCTGGTCCGAGATCGCCGAGAAGCAGCCCGTCGAAGTTCGCGGCAAGATCATCGCACAGATCGACCGGACCAGACTGGAGTTGTCGCAATGGGCGCGCACCTACCTCGAACGCAACGCCCCCGGATTTGCCGTTGCGCCAAGCCGTTTCGATGACGACTCTCCATCAATCTTCTTTGCCAAACGGCGACACGCCGTTGCTTTCGCGCGGGAAATTGCGCTGCTGCTTGAGGGCATGCATTTTGGATAGGATGCACGCCAGTATCTTGATGCGGAGCATCGAAGATGCTCCGCTAAAGGTCTTTCGGCAATCGGCGTTCAAAGCACAGCCTCTAGGCGCCGCCTGCCAAGAACTGATGTAGGGCCGCAAAAACGCCGCCTGCGAAGAACCGGCCAACACATGCCTGCGAGGTTATTTCATGAACGACATCACCGAGGCCGCTCGCCATTTTGCGGTCAAGGCTCATGCCGGCCAGGTCGATAAGCTTGGATATCCATACTCTGCGCACGTCGTGCACATCGGCCGAACAGTTGCGCGCTTCGGCCCAGTTGCCGAGGCAACAGGCTACCTTCATGACACCGTCGAGGACTGCAACGTGACGCTCCTCCAGATCGAACAGCAGTTCGGCGCCTCAATTGCAGCCGGCGTCGACGCCATGACCAAGCGGGCAGGGGAGGACTACCACGCAGCCTACCTCGACCGTCTCCTTGCTGACCCTATCGCTCCCGTGGTCAAATATGCCGACGGCAGGCACAATTTCGGGAAGATCCATCTCCTTAGTG
>JAPYSD010000394.1 GCA_029936705.1 Croceicoccus sp.
GGCGGCCGACATCGTCGACCAGGGCATCGTGCTCACCGGCGGCGGCGCGCTGATCAAGATGCTCGACGTGCATCTGCGCGAAGAGACTGGCCTTCCCGTCACCGTGGCAGAGGATCCGCTGTCCTGCGTCGCGCTCGGCACCGGGCGCGCCCTTGAAGAACCGGTGTTTCGCGGCGTATTGATGACGGCCTGACATCCAGCAGGCCGGTGGCGCCCCGGGTCCGCACAGCCGGACCCGTTTGCCGGTCCCTGTTCCACGACGCGGCCCCCGGCCGGAAGGAGTAGTGCATCATGGCGTCGGCAGAGCGGCGTCCCGGCTTTTCCAAGAGGGCGCACATCTCGATCTTCACGAGCTACGTCGCCGCCATCGGCGGTGTCGTGTTCGGCATCGTGCTGCTGCTGATCTCTCTGTTCAGCTCGGGCAGCTTCGCCTTTGCGCGCAACGCCGCCCAGGATGCTGCCAAGCCCGTGGGCGAAGTATCGGCCGTCACCCGCAACAGCAGCCGTTCGATCATCGACATCATCATCGGCTATATCGATGCGGGCAGCAAGAACGCGGCGCTGCAAAAGGAATTGCGCGTCGCCCGCGCCAAGCTGGCCGAAGCCGATGCGATCCGGGACGAGAACCGCCGCCTCAAGCACTTGCTGTCGCTGCGCGAAAAGGACATCCGGCCCATCGCCAGCGCGCGGCTGATCGGGTCCAGCCCGTCAAGCACGCGCCGCTTCGCGCTGATCGGTGCGGGTGCATCGGACGGCGTGATGGTGGGGCAACCGGTGCGTTCGGCGACCGGGCTGGTCGGCCGGGTACTGGAAACCGGGCGGCGGACCGCGCGCGTACTCCTTATCACCGATGGGCAGAGCATCGTGCCGGTGCGCCGCATCAAGGGCAATGTCGCGGGTTTTGCGCAGGGCCAGGCCGATGGCACGCTGATCGTTCGCCTGATCGAGATGGGCATCAACCCGCTGAAAAAGGGCGATTTGCTCGTCACCTCCGGTTCCGGCGGCCTCTACCGCCCCAACGTGCCGGTGGCCATGGTCGAGAACGTGACCCGCGACGGCGCGGTAGCGCGCATCATCTCGGACCCGGCGGCGACCGATTTCGTCATGGTCGAACCCGTGTGGCAGCCCATGACCGAACTGGGCGGCGCGGATGGAGAGATCTCGCCGTGACCGAAAACCATGCCGCGCCTTCGCCATGCCGCTGAAAGGTGATCGTCTTCCCGGCGAAGACATGTTCCAGCGGCGGCTGAACCGCGCGCCCTCCCCCGTGCTCGCCACGATCATCCCATGGCTGTCGATCGCGATCGTCTCGCTGGCGCCGTTGTCGCCGATCATCGCATCGGCGCCGGTACTGCCGCCGTTCAGCTTCATGCTGCTAATAGCGTGGCGTCTGTTCAGGCCCGGCATGCTGCCGCTCTGGGCGGGCGCACCGCTTGGACTGTTCGACGATCTGTTTTCCGGTCAACCTTTCGGCAGTGCCGTGCTGTTATGGTCGCTGGCCATGATCGCACTGGAAGCACTGGACAATTGGCAGCGCTGGCGCAGCTTCTGGCAGGACTGGGCGGTGGCAAGCGTGTTGATCGCTGCCTATCTCATGCTTGGCCACGTCCTTGCGGTCATGGCCGGAACGCTCTGGTATCCCTCTATCCTGCTGCCTCAATTGCTGATCTCGATCCTGTCCTTTCCGCTTTTCACTCGGCTTGTCGCCATTCTCGACGTGCTGCGCCGCGCCCGCGTGAAGGTGCTGGGCTGATGGTCAGCCTGTCGTGGCGCAAGCGTGGCCGCATGCCCAAGCGGGTCAGTGCGGGCGAGCTGAGCAATGCGTTCGACCGCAGGACATTCGTGCTGGGCGGCCTGCAGGGCGGCGTCGGCCTGCTGCTGGCGGGCCGCATGGCATGGCTGTCGGTCGAGCAGAACGAGAAGTACCAGCTCGCGTCCGAAAGCAACCGCGTTGATCTGACGCTGATCCCGCCGCGGCGCGGCTGGATCCTCGATCGCCACGGCGTGCCCCTCGCCTCCAACCGTGCGGATTTCCGCGTCGACCTTGTGCCCGAACGGATCGTGGACCGCGAACGCACGCTGGCGGTGCTGGGCGAAGTGCTGGAGCTGTCCCCCGCTGCCATCACCGACCTGCGCGACAAGCTGACCGAAGTACGCGGCTTTCGCCCGGTCGAGGTCGCGACCGGCGTCAACTGGGAGCAGTTCGCCGCCTTGTCGGTGCGCCTGCCCGACCTGCCCGGCGTGGTGCCGCAGCGCGGCTTCTCGCGCTTCTATCCGACCGGTCCGTCGGTCGGGCACTTGCTGGGCTATGTCGGCACCGTCTCGGCCGAGGAGTACGAGGAGGAGAAGAATCCCCTCCTCATCACGCCCGGCTTCAAGATCGGAAAGGACGGGGTCGAGAAATATTTCGAAAAACGCCTGCGCGGCGAACCCGGCGCCCGCCGCGCGGAAGTGACCGCCAGCGGCAAGATCGTCCGCGACCTCGAAATGCGTGAGGACGTCCAGGGCGATCCCGTGCAGCTGACCATCGACGGCCCGCTGCAGGACTATGCGGCGCGCAGGCTGGGCCAGGAATCGGGCTCGGTCGTGGTGATCGACCTTGAACAGGGCGATTTGCTGGCCGCGTCCTCGATGCCCAGCTTCGATCCCAACAGCTTTTCCGACGGCATCGGCCGCCTCGAATGGAAGATGCTGTCCGAGGATGACCACGTGCCCCTGCGCAACAAGGTGCTGTCCGGACTCTATCCGCCCGGCTCGACGGTGAAGCCCTATGTGTCGCTTGCGTTCCTCAAGGCAGGCATCGACCCGGAAGAGACCGTGTTTTGCGGCGGCGGCCTGCGCGTCGGCAATCGCGTGTTCCGCTGCTGGAAACGCGGCGGGCACGGTACGGTCAACATGGCCAAGGGCATCTATCAAAGCTGCGACGTCTATTTCTACTACTTCGCGCAGCGCGTGGGCATGCAGCCCATCGCCGACATGGCGCGCAAGCTGGGCATGGGCTGGAAATATCCGCTGCCGGTCGAAAGCCAGTCCTATGGCACCGTGCCGGACCCGGCGTGGAAGCTGAAGAAATACGACCGCGAATGGCAGACCTTCGACACGGTGAACGCCACGATCGGCCAGGGCTACATGCTGGTCAATCCGCTGCAGCAGGCGGTGATGACCTCGCGCATTGCAAGCGGGCGCAGGTTGCAGCCGCGCCTGTTGCTGTCGAACGATCCCAAGCCGGCCCCGCATCTCGACATTCCGGACGAGCACCTGGAAATCGTGCGCCACGCCATGTGGGAGGTCGTGAACGGCGGCGGCACCGCGGGCCGCGCGCGCCTGCCCGTGCCCGGCGTCGAACTGTGCGGCAAGACCGGCACGGCGCAGGTCGTGTCGCTCAGCTATGGCCGCGGCGGGCGCGACGTGCCGTGGAAATACCGCGATCACGGCCATTTCATCAGCTTCGCGCCCTATGAAAACCCGCGCTATGCCTGCGCCGTCGCCATCGAGCACGGCGCCGGTTCGTCGTCGGCCTATCCGGTCGCGCGCGATGTGATGACGTTCCTGTTCGATCCGAACAAGGCGCTGGAAGTGCTGCACGATTACGAAAAGCAATGGGGCGGCACCGCGCAGGAGCGGCTCTCGCGCAAGTACGGAGCATATGAGGCGGCCTATGGCGGCAGCGCGCCCAAGCCGGAATCGACCGATCTCGACCGGGCCACGGACGCCCCTGCCGCGTCCCCGCCTCCGCTGAATGCCGCGCAAAGCCAGCGCGCGGCCGAGGATGACAGCATGAACACCGGCAGCGCGCCGCCCGATGCGGCATCGGCCGAATCCGCCTCGATCGCGCGACCTGCCGATAGCCCGCCGGGGCAAGGCCGGTGAACCGCAAGTTCCTGCCGCGGATCATCGCGTTGCAGCCATGGGGTGTGATCATCCCGCTGCTGCTGCTGGTCTGCTT
>JAPYSD010000395.1 GCA_029936705.1 Croceicoccus sp.
GCGTCACATATTGCTCGCCCCTATGCGAAGCACAGGACCGCCTCGATCGAGCGTCCCAGGACGCCGTCGAGACCCGCTGGATACGCAAGCTTCGCCTCTACCTGCGACAGCGATATCCTGAGTGCACACTCCCGTCCAAGGAAACCGCCTCGCGAGAGCAAGGGTATGTGGCCGTCCGCGACGGCCGTTACCGGCTCGAACAAGTCTTTGTCGAGTTCACGCTGCCCTTCAGCAAGCATGGCCCGCTCAAATTGAAGTTTCAGCACGATCTCCCGCTCGGCGAGCGGTTCATCCTCACGTGCCCAAACGGCGATATCGAGGCATTTGAGAATTACCGTATGATGCAGACCGCCGCTGCAAGTCCGCATGCAATGCCATGAAAATCCTTGGGAATATCACGGTGTCCGGCTTCCTTCCCTATGGTGTTGGCATCATTGCCATCTTTTCATTCTATCTCCTGGTCTGGACGCTACTCGGTCACCGCCAGAGCCGGGGTGACACGTTGGCCCAGCAATCCGATGACCTCATCGGATTACTAGGAACGGTCTCATCCGGATCAGCCGCCCGCAACCGACCGGCAAAAGCCATTGTCACGGACCGGTTCGATCGAACCCACGAAATCCTCATCGAGCCCCATCACCACCGGGACGTCATTCAAGAGGGCGACGAGATCCTGCTTATCCGCAGGATCGGTTCGAAGTTCTTCGCCGTCTCCGGTGGGGGTCCAGTCAGCATCTAACGCGCCGGCTGATATTCAGGGCCTGGCGGCATGCTGCTGGGATTTAAAAACCCTTCAGTGATAGCAATGACGTGAGCAAGCATTTAGATGAGAACGGCCGTATCATGAACCAAATAGCATTGAGCGCGCATGACGAAGCTGCCCGGCTCCTCGATGCTCACCCTGATTATATGGTCATGCGCCGTCTTTCGCCGGTGACACGTTTTCATGATCCAGATCCATATCTCCCGACGAAGGTAGGCGTACTCGTCGACTGCGAGACCACCGGCCTCGATCACGAGGGCAACAAAATCATCGAGCTAGCCCTTCAGCGATTCCGGTATGACATTCGTGGGCGTATCGTCGAAGTCGGGGCTCCGCGCGTTTGGTTCGAGGACCCTGGATCTCCTCTAGACCCCGAAATTACCCGCATCACCGGCATCAACGATGAGATGCTGCGAGGCCAAGCCATCGACGACGGTTTGGCGATCACCATCCTTGAAAGCGCCGACAAGATCATCGCTCACAATGCGGCGTTCGACCGTCCATTCCTCGACAAGCGTTTCCCTGTGATAGCTGGGAAAGAATGGGCATGCAGCATGGCCGAGCCGGACTGGAAGGAGCATGGCTTCGAGGGCAGGGCGCTTGGCTATCTGCTCTCTCAATGCGGCTGGTTCTTTGACAGCCACCGCGCCGAAAACGACATTCTGGCTTTGCTATACCTTCTGGCCCACGAACTCCCTGACGGTCGAACCGTGCTTGCCGACCTGATCGTCTGTTCCGATCGGCCCACCCTCAGGGTCAATGCGGTCGATGCGCCCTTTGATGCGAAGGACCTCCTCAAGGCTCGAAGCTATCGCTGGAATCCGGTGTTGCGCTTCTGGTCCAAGGAAATTCCTGAAACCGACCGAACTGACGAGGAGGCGTGGCTCAAGAGCAATGTCTATCACGCTCACCATGGTCAGCCTGCCTTCTTCTCTCTCGACGCTCGACAGCGCTACACCGCGTCTTAACCTGCTCGAAGACCCTGAGATCTACAGTCCGCCGTTCGTCTATCCCTGAAGACCTGGATGCCAATATGAAATACGTCCTCGCGCTCGCTCTTGCGTCAGCCTTGGCAATGCCCAGCGTCGCTTTGGCTCAATCAGATGCCCAGATCGACGAACGTACAATGGAGACGATGGCCAGTGATACCTCGATGCAGGACATCGACGCTGCCGCTGAGGCAGCCGCAGCAGAAGCGATAGCCGCTACTGAATCTGCCCTCGCGGCAATTTCGGAAACGTCGAACTTTCCGAAGGCCCCAACGCGGCTCGATATCGTCATTGAAGACCTTGATGACAGCGCAATAAATTGCGGCCTGTCCCAAACAGGTTTGGAAAGCGCTGTCCGATCAGCTTTACGGTATAACCGCATCGCCTATGTCAAGGAAACCTCCGCTGAATTCCTTCACGTCAATACCATAACAATTCAGGTAGGCTCGACCTGCGTCACGCAGATGCAAGCTGAAATTGCTTCCTTTGCCAAGGTGCCGGTCACATACCGACCAACCCGCGTGTTCACTTCTGCGATCCTAGGATCAGCATCCGGGATAATCTCTACCCCGACCGTGGGCCTTGGGCATGACACACGAGTGAAGGACATGCTCAAAGAGCTTGTGGACCTCGCTCTCCTGAACACGGAAAGGTTAGTGGAGTAGCTATCCAGATTTTTTAGGAAAGCCGCCCCTTCATAACGCTCCATCCTAAAACTGATTGTCACCTCCGGTTTGCCCGGGGTACAATTGCAGCAATGCCAGTTCGCATAGCTGTCAAAGGATGCGCCCATGTTCGACAAGATTACCCCGCGAAAAACCTTCGAGGTCGAAGACCCGATTTCGGCGTCAGAGGCGCAGCGCTATGCGGACCAAATGATCAGCCAGGCGTGGAGCCCTTGGGACGAGGTGCGAACCGATCCTGATCTAACCCACATCCTTGCCGCGGGAGCCATGGCTCTCGAGACCGCACACAACGACGATCCTGACTACCCCAAAGCCGCCGAATGGCTGAATATCAATACGCCGGCAGGTCAGATCTATCGCCGAGCCGCCGCTCATTACGTCGAGAAGCATTTCAATGGTGACGA
The DNA here is from genome assembly GCA_029936705.1 of Croceicoccus sp. Taxonomy (GTDB): domain Bacteria; phylum Pseudomonadota; class Alphaproteobacteria; order Sphingomonadales; family Sphingomonadaceae; genus Croceicoccus. Next base: position 2,843 of record JAPYSD010000395.1, read on the forward strand.
ACACTTCACCAAGGATGGCTTCGACGCCGAAGGGGCGCCGTACAGTGTGCCTCATCGCGAAGCCGGCATCGCCTTTCTCGCCTCAGACGCCATCCTTCAGCGAACCGCAGGGCGGGTCCTTCATACCATCGACAATCCCGAAAGCCCCGCCAGCCTTTCATCAGCTGAACTGGAGGCAAAGAGCGCGGCGCTGAACAATGCAGCGTTCAAAATCGAACTCGAGCACATCGCCACAGGCTCCTTCTCGCAGCTCGACGCCGACTCCCAGCAATCGATCTACGATAGCCTGACGGCCCCGGTCGAGAATTTCCGCCTCAGACAAGCGGTGAGCCAGCAGGCCATCCACCTGGATGACATCGAGCGAAGGCATCATGCGAGCATCGTCGAATCCTACAAGGACACAGACTTCGTACCAGTCCATCACCCACTGGACCCCGATGCGATCGATCTGGCGGAGGCCCACTTTGCGGGCAGGGCGCCCGAGGGTGCGTTGCGCTATAATCAGCGACACGCTCTCGATGGCTTCGCCGAACAGAATGACCGGACAATGCAAGAGCCTGACATCCGTGCTGCAGCGCGCTTCATTCAGGATACGCAGCATTCGACGTTCGACGTTTCCGACGCCATTCAAAGCATGATCACCGACCGGTACCTTCAGACGGAAGCTGCCGCCGACTGGCAGTTTGGCGACCTCCCGCAACAGCAGCAAGTGCAGGCCGAACACGTCGCCAAGGGCCGCTTTCACCTCGTCGACGATCAGACGGCGGCAAAAATTCACGTCGATATGTTGACGGGTACGGGAGCCAGCCCCCTTGAACGCCTGGAAATTGCTGTCTGGAATGAGGGCGTATCGAACGAGCTGCCATCTGAGATCGAGCGCAAGAACGAGAACACCATCTCGCAGGCTCAGTACGCGGCCAACATGGCACAGCAGATGTCGATGTAATCAGATCGAAGCAGATACATACGACGCCCCATCCGGTTCGCCCGGGTGGGGCGTTTTTCTGGGAGGAGCAGGCTGGAGAAACGTCCCGGCCGGGCCGGAGGGAAAATTCCTTCGGCAAGACAGGGTGAAATTGGCTTCTCAGCCAGATGGAAAAATC
>JAPYSD010000396.1 GCA_029936705.1 Croceicoccus sp.
ACGCAGGTGATCCCGCGCGACCGCCATGCGATGTTCTTTGCGGTGCTAGGCGTGATCGCTTCCTCGATCGAACGCCTGTCGGTCGAGGTGCGCCATCTGCAGCGGACCGAAGTGCTCGAGGCCGAGGAGTACTTCTCGCCCGGGCAAAAGGGTTCTTCGGCCATGCCGCACAAGCGCAACCCGGTGCTGACCGAGAACCTGACCGGCCTTGCCCGCGTGGTCCGCAGCGCGACCGTCCCGGCGATGGAGAACGTGGCGCTGTGGCATGAGCGCGACATTTCGCACTCCTCGGTCGAGCGGTTCATCGGGCCCGATGCGACCATCACGCTGGATTTCGCGCTCGCGCGCCTTACCGGCGTGGTCGAGAAGCTGCTGGTCTATCCCGAGCGGATGCAGAAGAACCTCGACCGCATGGGCGGCCTCGTTCATTCGCAGCGGGTGCTGTTGGCGCTGACGCAGGCAGGCGTCAACCGCGAGGATGCCTATCGTCTCGTCCAGCGCAATGCGATGAAGGTGTGGGAATCGGACGGCGCGCTCTCGCTGCTCGAGCTGCTGAAGGCGGACGAGGAAGTGACCGCCGCCCTCACCCCGCAGCAGATCGAGGAAAAGTTCGACCTCGACTATCACTTCAAGCATGTCGACACGATCTTCGAGCGCGTCTTTTCCTGAAGTCTTGGCAGCACGGCGGCAATGTAGGGGCGGACTGGCCAAGCCCCGATTCCGCGCTTAGGATCGGGGTTTGCCGGGTCGAAGATACCGCGCCAGACGGGAGAATTCATGAAGATCATACGCACCGTCCTGTGGGTCGTCATCATCGTGGCGCTTGCCCTGTTCACGGCTTTCAACTGGACGTCCGTCGATATTCGCATCTGGGAAAGCCTGGTGCTCGAGACGAAGCTGCCGGTGCTGATCCTGGTCGCGTTCCTGCTGGGTTACGGGCCGATGTGGCTGACGCATCGCACGACCACGTGGCGGCTCAAGCGCCGGATCGGCTCGCTCGAGGCATCGCAGCGGTCGCTGATCGCCAGTCAGAATGCACCTTCGGCGCACGAACCGGTCACGGGCGGGACAGGTATCGACACGCTTGGGCGCGAGGATGGACGCCTGTGAGCAACCCGATCTTCCTAGCGCTGGACGTGCCGCAGATCGAGGCGGCGAAGGATCTTGCCGGCAAGGTCAAGGGGCATGTCGGCGGGCTCAAGCTGGGCCTCGAATTCTTCTGCGCGCATGGCCATCACGGCGTTCACGAAATCGCCCAGCTCGGCATGCCGATCTTCCTCGACCTCAAGCTGCATGACATTCCCAACACGGTCGCGGGCGCGATGCAGGCCATCCACGTGCTGGAACCTGCCATCGTCACCGTTCACGCGGGCGGCGGGCGCGCCATGATGGAAGATGCCAAGGCCGCGGCGGGCGAGAACACGAAGGTCGTGGCGGTCACCATGCTGACCAGCCTGGACCAGAGGGACCTGTCCGCCACCGGGGTCGAGGGCAGCGCGCACGACCAGGTGATGCGCCTTGCCGAGCTGGCCGAGCGGTCGGGCCTCGACGGGATCGTCTGTTCGGGGCAGGAAGTGGGCGCGGTCCACAAGCAGTGGAAGCAGGGCTATTTCGTCGTTCCGGGGCTGCGCCTTGCGGGCAACTCGGCGGGCGACCAGAAACGCGTCGTGACGCCGCGGCAGGCGCGCGACGACGGTGCCAGCGTGCTGGTGATCGGGCGCGAGATTTCGCGGGCCGAGGATCCGCTGGCCGCGGCGCGCACGATCGAGGCAACGCTCTGACCCGGCTTGCGGCCTTGCTGGCACTCGCCGGCCTTGCCGCGCAGCCGGACCTGCCGCCCAGGACGACCGTGCTGGCCGGGCCCGATGCGGGCTTCGAACTGCCCGCGTGTTCGCGCCAGGCCGCCGGACCGGTGGACGGCGGCTGGGAAGTTGAGGACAAGGACGTCATCGCGTTGGAGATGGCATTGGCGCAGGTCCTGCCGGCGCTGGCCGAACGCGATGGCTATACCCGCGGTACCGAGAATCCCGATCCGCTGACCTTTCGCGCCAACGACCCGCGCTGGCAGCGCGAGATATTCGGCATCACGCGCGGCGGCAGGCGTATCCTCTATGCCAATTTCGTGCCCGCCGACATCATGCCGGACCAGCGGCACCTTCCCACCAATGTCTGCGACGGCGGTCCGGCCTTCTTCGGGGTGGAGCTGGACATGGCATCGGGGCGCATCAGCCATATCGCCTTCAACGGCGCGCTGGGCGGGCCGTTCTGGCCGGTCTATACGCCATGAGCATGGCCGGGCGCGCCGCGATCCGCCGCGCAGGTCAGCCTGATGCGAGCGCGCTGAAGCAGCTGATCGAAGGCGGCTATCGCGGCAATTCGGCGCGGCGCGGCTGGACCCACGAAGCCGACATCATCGAGGACGAGCGGATCGGCGCCGACGAGCTTGCCGCGATGCTGGCCGACCGGTCGATCCATTTCCTCATCGCCGAAAGCGACGACCAGCCGATCGGCTGCGTCGCCGTGACCGACAAGCAGGACGGCCGCGCCTATTTCGGCTTGCTGTGCGTCGATCCCCCGCTTCAAAGCAGCGGCCTCGGTTCCCGCCTGATCGGGGAAGCGGAAGACCTTGCCCGGACGCTGGGCGCTTCGATCATGGAAATCTCGGTGATCGAGGACCGGGCCGAGCTGATCGCGATGTACGCCCGCAAGGGCTATCGCGATACCGGCAAGCGCGACCCCTTTCCCGCGCCGCAACCGAAACCGCTGTATTTCCGCCTTTTCGAAAAGCGCCTCTAGGCCTATCTGCGCGCAAATGGGCCATGCGAAGATCAAGATCTGCGGTATCAACGACGCCGCCGCGCTGGACGCGGCGATTGGCGCAGGTGCGGATTACGCAGGCTTCGTCTTCTTCCCGCCCTCTCCCCGCCATGTCGGTAGCGACGGTGCCGCGCGGCTGGCCGAACGGTCGGGGCCGCGCATCGCCCGCGTGGGCCTGTTCGTGAATGCAAGCGATGGCGAGATCGGCGATGCGGTCGCCGCCGGCAGGCTGGACGCGCTTCAGCTGCACGGGGCGGAAACGCCGGAGCGTGCGGCCGAACTGCGCGCCCGTTTCGGCCTGCCGGTGTGGAAGGCGATCGCCGTGTCCGCCGCGGGCGACATCGACCGCGCCCGGCAATACGCGGGCGCCGCCGACCTGGTCCTGTTCGATGCCAAGACGCCCAAGGGCACCCTGCCCGGCGGGATGGGGCTGTCGTTCGACTGGTCGCTGCTGACAACCTATCGCGGATCGCTGCCCTGGGGCCTGGCAGGCGGGATCGCGCCGGACAATGTCGCCGATGCCATCGCGCGGACCGGGGCGCCGCTGGTCGATGTCTCGTCAGGCGTGGAAAGCGCGCCGGGGGTCAAGGACCCGGCCCTTATCAAGGCATTCATCACCGCTGCCCGAAAGGGCTGAATTCCTGCGCCCGTCCCGCTGGACAAGGCCCGCCCGCTCTGCCAATCGCGAGCCATGACCGACACCATCACCAGCGATCTGCCCAACAGCTACAGGACCCAGCCGGACGAGCGCGGCCATTTCGGCCAGTTCGGCGGGCGCTACGTGTCCGAAACGCTGATGCCGCTGATCCTCGACCTGGAACGCGAATATCGCGCGGCCAAGGAAGACCCGGCCTTCCACGAACAGTTCGAGGACCTGCTGGAGCATTACGTCGGCCGCCCCAGCCCGCTCTATTACGCCGAGCGGCTGACCGAGGAAGTGCGCAAGGACGCGCCCACCGGGCCCAATGGTGAAAAGAGGGGCGCGCAGATCTGGTTCAAGCGCGACGAGCTGAACCATACCGGCGCGCACAAGATCAACAATTGCATCGGGCAGATCCTGCTGGCGATCCGCATGGGCAAGACCCGCATCATCGCGGAAACCGGCGCGGGCCAGCACGGCGTCGC
>JAPYSD010000397.1 GCA_029936705.1 Croceicoccus sp.
CGGCGTGGCGCTGCTGGACGGCGGGCTCATCACTGCCACCCGCTTCCAGCACGAGCTGCCCAATTACGGCACGTTCGACGAGCAGCGCCTGTTCACTCCGGGCGACCTGCCAGATCCGGTGCTGTTTCGCGGCGCGATGCTCGGCCTGCCGATCTGCGAGGATATCTGGCACCCCGACGTGTGCCGCCACCTGGCCGACATGGGCGCGCAGATCTTCATCTGTATCAACGGCAGCCCGTACGAGATCGACAAGGACGTGCTGCGCATCGACGGCGTCGCCAAGCGCCGCGCGATCGATACCGGGGTTCCGCTTGCCTATCTGAACCGCGTCGGCGGGCAGGACGAGCTGGCGTTCGACGGCGCCAGCTTCGTGATCAACGGCGACGGCACGCTGGCCGCCCAGCTTCCCGACTGGGAAGAGGTCGAGATTTCGACTCGCTGGGTAAAGGGGCGCGATGGCTGGTCCTGCGTGCCGGGTGCGCTGCACCGGCTGGCCGACCACCCCGAGGATATCTATTGCGCGATGGTCACGGCCCTGCGCGACTATGTCGAGCATAACGGTTTCCCCGGCGTGCTGCTGGGACTGTCGGGCGGCATCGACAGCGCGCTCTGCGCGGCGGTGGCGGTCGATGCGCTGGGCGCGGACCGGGTATGGTGCGTGATGCTGCCCAGCCGCTTCACCAGCCAGGAAAGCCTGGACGACGCCGAGGCCTGCGCCGACGCGCTGGGCTGCCGCCTGTCGAGCATTCCGATCCAGCCCGCGGTGACCGGCTTCGACGCCATGCTGGAAGGCGATTTCGCCGACCGCGAGGTCGACCTGACCGAGGAGAACATCCAGTCGCGCATTCGCGGCGTGACGCTGATGGCGCTGTCGAACAAGTTCGGCCACATGCTGGTGACCACCGGCAACAAGAGCGAGATGAGCGTCGGCTATGCGACCATCTATGGCGACATGGCGGGCGGCTACAACCCGCTGAAGGACGCGTACAAGACCACGGTGTTCGAGCTGGCAAAATGGCGCAATCGCGCACGGCCCAAGATCGGCAAGGGCCCGCTGGGCGAGGTGATCCCCGCGAACATCATCGCCAAGCCGCCCAGCGCGGAACTGCGGCCCGACCAGAAGGATTCGGATTCGCTGCCCGATTACGACGTGCTCGACGGCATCCTGCACGGGCTGGTGGAGCATGAGAAAAGTGTCGACCAGCTTGTCGCCGAGGGGTTCGAGCGCCCGGTGGTCCAGCGGATCGAGCGGCTATTGAACCTGGCCGAATACAAGCGGCGGCAGGCCGCGCCGGGCGTGAAGCTGGGCGCGCGCAATTTCGGGCGCGACCGGCGCTATCCCATCACCCACAGCTTCCGGTCGGGCTGATGCGGGGGCGGCTTCCCCTGGCCGCGCTGGCATTGACGCTGGCGGCGTGCGGCAGCGAGGCGCCCGAGCCGCGCGAGACGGCAGGACAGCAAGCGGCCGATCCCGATGCGGCTGCGCCCGAACCGGCAGCGCCCGCCGCGAATGGCCGCGCGGTCGAGACGCTGGCGGGCGAATGGCGCGTCGCCGGGATCGATGGCGAAAGCCTGGACGCGGATTACGGCATCGCGCTTTCCGCCGACGAGGAGAAGATCTGGTGGGAGCCGCGCTGCGCGGGGATAGTGCGCCTGTACCGGATCGAGGGCAGCGCGATCACGCTTGATCCGCCCGCGCCGCCGCCTGCGCAGCAGGGGCTGCCGCGTCCGCCGCCAGCGCTCTGCACGATCGGCTTGCCGCCGGGGGTGGAGCGGATGATGCAGGCGCTCGATGCCGCGGACACCATCGTCCGCACGCCGCAGAACGGGATCGAACTGTCGGGCGGCGGGCGGTCGGTCACGCTGTTCTCGCAATAGGGCCGGAACGGAGGCGGTTTCCTCGCCTGCAAAAGCGCCTATAGGGCTGCGCATGATCGTCACCCGTTTCGCTCCGTCGCCCACCGGGCAGCTTCACGTCGGCAATATCCGCACCGCGCTGCATAATGCGCTGCTGGCGCGCAAGGCGGGCGGGCGTTTCTTGCTGCGGATCGACGACACCGATGCCGAACGCTCGCGCGAGGACTATGTCGAGGCGATCCGCGCCGACCTGGCATGGCTGGGCCTTGCACCGAACGGCGAGGAGCGGCAATCGGCGCGGCTGGCCTTTTACGAGCAGGCATTCGATCGGCTGAAGACGGCGGGCCGCGTCTATCCCGCCTATGAAACCGCGCAGGAGCTTGAGCTGAAGCGCAAGATCCTGCTGGGCCGCAAGCTGCCGCCGATCTACGACCGCGCCGCGCTGGAGCTGACCGACGAGGATCACGCGCGCTTTGCCGATGAAGGCCGGGCCCCGCACTGGCGCTTCCGCCTTGACCACGAGGAGGCGATCGCGTGGGACGACGGCGTGCGCGGGCCGCAGCATTTCGACGCGTCGGCCATGTCCGATCCGGTCGTCCGCCGCGCCGACGGGTCGTGGCTCTACATGCTTCCCAGCTGCGTCGACGATATCGAGATGGGCATCACCGACGTGCTGCGCGGCGAGGATCACGTGTCCAACACCGCCGTCCAGATCCAGATGTTCACCGCGCTGGGCGCCGTCCCGCCGCGCTTTGCGCACGAGGCGCTGATGGTCGGCGCGGAAGGCAAGCTGTCGAAGCGGCTCGGATCGACCGGGGTGGGCGATTTCCGCGCGCAGGGGCTGGAGCCGATGGCGGTGAACTCGCTGCTGGCTCGGATCGGCACTTCGCAGCCTGTCGAGGCGCAGCACGACATGGCGGCGCTGGCGGACGGGTTCGACCTCTCCACCTTCGGCCGCGCGCCCGCGCGATTCGACGAGGCGGAACTGCTGCGACTGAACGCGCAGCTGGTGCACGCGATGCCCTATGCCGATGCCGCGCCCCGCCTGCCCGATGGCATGGACGAAGCGGCATGGCTGACGATCCGCCCGAACCTGGAACGGGTAAGCGACGCAAGCGAATGGTGGCGGGTCGTCACCGGCCCGGTCGCCGCGCCCGAACTGTCGGAAGAAGATGCCGCCTTCGTTCACGCTGCCGCCGATGCAGCAGAAGCGCTGGACTGGAACGCCGAGGGCGGCGCGTGGAAGGCGTTGACCGATGCGCTGAAGCAGCGGACAGGCCGCAAGGGCAAGGCGCTGTTCCTGCCGCTGCGGCTGGCGCTGACGGGAATGGATCACGGGCCGGACATGCACGCCCTGCTGCCGCTGATCGGCCCCGATCGCGCGGCCCGCAGGCTGCGGGCAGGATCGCCGCCCGCCTCCTGAGGCGAATCAGTCGCCCGTGGGAACGGCCTGAACGACCGGTCGCGACTGCATCACCGGCTGCGGCGGCTCCACCGGCTGGGGCGCGGGCTGGGCCATCGGCTGCTGCGCCGCGGGCTGGGCAGAAGGATCGGCAGGCGCCGCATCCGGAACCGTGGTTTCCGCTCCGGACGCATCCTCCCTGGCCTCGGCCGCTGCCTTGGAGCCTGCCGAACCGTCGATCAGCGTGGTGCTTTCGCGCACGTAATCGGTCTGCTGGGTGACGCCGCTCGGCGTGTCGCTGATCTCGATGTCGCAGTTGAACTGCAGGCGCTCGCCGATCTCGCCCAGGTCGGGGCTGGTATTGCCCTTCAGCGCCTCGATCTCTGCTTCGCGCTGCAGCAGATAGAGATCGCGTTCGGCGGCATAGGGATCGCCGCACTTCTCGCGCACGGAGGCGATCTGCGCATCCTTGTCCACGCGGTCGTTCAGCGAATTGAGCGTGCCCGCCGGAATGACGTAATAGGGGCTGTTGAACGGCTTGCCGACGGCGGTGGGCAGCACGGCAAGGTCCACCGTGCGCCCGATCAGGTCGCGCACCGTGGTGGACCCGATCAGCGGCAGGTACAGATACGGCCCGGGGCCGACGCCGTAATAGCCCAGCGTGTTGGCAAGGCCGTTCGG
>JAPYSD010000398.1 GCA_029936705.1 Croceicoccus sp.
CTGCAACTGTACCTGTGCGACCTCTACGCGGGGTGCCAGCTTGTCGAGCGGCAGCTGCCTGCGATTGCGCGCCATGCATCGGACGCCGACTGGCGGACCGAGGTTCAGGCGCTGGCGGAAACGGCGGGTCTGCGGGCGCAGCGGATGCATGCCGCTTCGGAAGACGGCTGCGAGGACGGGCCGGACAATCTGTGGATGCGCGGGATCATGGACGATGCCGACCGCGACACGCGCAATATATCGGTCGGTCCCGCGCTCGATCTCGCGATGATCGGGGCCTTGCGCAAGGCCATCGCGGCGGAGCTTGCCTCGATCCGGACGGCAAAGGCCATCGCGGTGCGTCTGGATGCAAATGCGGCGCTGCAGGCACTAATGCTGAACGAGGCTCAGCTTCGCAATGCGGATGAGGCTCTGGACCAGCGCCTCGAGACGCTGGCCTGACCCTCAGCGGTCGCGGTCGCCCGGTTTGCCACTGACCGGGCCGTCCTTTTTCGCGGCCTTTTCGCGGCTTTCGCCTTCCCGCGGACCGGTCTTTTCCGGTTCGATGGGCAGCTTGTCCTTTTGCAGCGTTACCTTGCGCGAGTCTTCGGGTTCGTATTCGCCCATGATGATCGTTCCTTTCGCTTGGCTATCAACCGAACCGACGCGCGGCGCGGCAAAGCGTTCCCCTGTCTTGCGCTGGTATGCGATGCCATCGTTGTCGGGCGCGGCTGCGTCTCGTCCGGTCGCAAGGCGGATCTGCTCCAGAAGAGCCGATGCCCGGATAATGCAACGCTAAGGTCCTGACAGGAAAAGCGAAGAGGACTGGCAGCGCAAGCTGTCCTTGCGCGACTAGATCTTGGTTAATGGAACGGGCCTGGGCGGCCAGGGTTCTGAAAGTAGACGGGATAGCCATGGATCAGCACCGTCTGGGCCGCTTCAATATTCGGCTGAATCTTTCCAGCAGCTCGTGCGCGGATCTGATTGTCACAGACAGGAGACTACCATGTCCTTTATCGACAAGCTGGCCTCGGCCATCGCACCCGCAGCGTCAAGGGAGAGCCGTGCCGAGGCGCGACAAAAAGCTGAAGCGCTTGGTGCGCGTGAACAATGGGTCGGCCTGATCGTCGAGCAGCATAAGCAGATCGAGATGCTGATCTCGGAGGCCGCGACGGCTAATGGCGCGGATTCGCGGCGGCAGGCCCTCAAGCAATTCGAACGGGTCCTCACGGGCCATGCCACCGCCGAAGAAGCGGTGCTCTATCCCGACATGGCGGAATTCGGCGGCAAGACCCACGCGGGCATGGGTTACGAAGAGCATGCCATGACCAAGATCCAGGTGGCCAAGCTGGAGAAGTTGGACCCGATGTCCGACGAATGGGGCGAAAAGATCGACCATATCCGCAGCGCGCTGGAGCAGCACATGTATCAGGAGGAGGGCAGCTGGATGCCCGATCTGGCCGAGAAGCTGCCACATTCGGACCGGACGCGTCTGACCGAGCGTTTCATCGAGGAATATGAGCGTTATTGCGGCGAAGGCTCGGCCAGGCAAGGTGCGCCCATGGCGGATGTCCGCCGCTGAAGCGAGGAACGCGGATACCGGTCGGCGGGAGCGCTCGACGCCCTCGCCGATCGGTAGCGGCTACGCAAAAGGGCCGCGGTGATAAGGGCCAGTTCTGAACAGTCGCGGTATGTAAGGGGGCGGGCGCTTAGGCCGTGGCAGACATGATCTGCCAGATCGTCGACTCCGCGGTCGGGACGCGGCGGATGCGGCAGAGCATCCGGTCGTTCTTCCACAGTTCCGCCGAGCGCCCGGTGGTTTCGCGGTGCGCGTAGATCAATGCGGCGGCGGCGTCGTTGGCGTCGAACTCGACAGCCAGCTCATCCTGCTTGTCGTTCCTTGGAAAGACCAGTTTGTAGTGCATGCGTAACCCTCCATGACCCGGCCCCGGGGGCAGGGTTGTCAATTGAAGAAACGCTTTTCGCTGACCTTATCCTTGTCCAATATTTGCCCGTCCGCAACCGGAAACCGGCCGTTCTTGCTGAATATTATGATAGCGTTATCAGCGTTATTGTGCCCAGTACGCCGCCAATTGCCGGACTGTTTCGCAAGCTCACCGGCCCCGATCAGCGGCAGGCGCCGCCATCGGGCCAGCCGGTCCAGCCCGGGCCATGGACGAAACGTCCCGGCTCCGCGCCGGTATGCTCGCCATTCGCCAGCACCTGCACCCCGTTCACGAACACGTCGCGCATGCCGGTCGCATATTGGTGCGGCCTGGCATAGGTCGCCCTGTCGCCGATGGTCGCCGGGTCGAAGATCACCACGTCGGCGAACTTGCCTTCTGCCAGCGCGCCGCGGTCGCGGATCGACAGGTTCGCGGCAGGCAGGGAAGTCAGCTTGCGCACTGCGTCCTGCAGGGTAAGCGCCTGTTCCTCGCGCACGTATTTGCCCAGCAGCCGCGCGACATTGCCATAGGCGCGCGGGTGCGGATCGCTCAGCAGGAACGGTCCCTCGGGAGCCATCGCCTCGGCATCGGAACCGAAGCTCATGTAGGGAAGGGCGGTCTGCGCGCGGACGTTTTCCTCGGACATCAGGAAGAACGCCGCGCCGATGCCGCTGCCGTCTTCCAGCAGCAGGTCGATCACCGTGTCCTCCACGCTGGTGCCGCGCGCCTTTGCCACTTCGGCCAGGGTCTTGCCGGTCAGCGCTTTCATGTCGGGGTTGGAGAAGCTGACCAGCAGGACGTTTTCGCCGCCGCCCGCAAGCCGCAGCAGGTTCTCCCACTCGGTATCGGGCCTGCGCATCTCGGCGATGATCTTCGCCCGCATGGCGGGATCGCGCAGCCGCGTCAGCAGCGCGTCATAGCCGCCGTCCTGCGCCCAAGGCGGCGTCACCGCGGCGAGGAACGTGCCGCCCGCGGTATAGAGATACATGTCGGTGGTGATCTTCAGCCCCTCGGCCCGGGCAGCCCCGATCTGGGCGATCACTTCGGGCAGGCGGTTCCAATTGTCCTTGCCCGCCAGCTTCAGGTGGTAGATCTCGGCCGGAACGTCCGCCTGACGCGCGATGGTGACCAGCTCGTCGATGGCGGCGGTGATGTTGTCGCCTTCGGATCGCATGTGGCTGATATACATGCCGCCGCATGTCCCGGCCTCCTGCACCAGCGCGACCAGTTCGGGCGTCTCCGCATAGTTCGCGGGCGCATAGATCAGCGAGGACCCGACGCCCAGTGCGCCTTCCTCCATCGCGCTGCGGACAAGGGCGCGCATGCGATCGAGCTGCTGCGGCGTGGGATCGACGTCCGCCTCGCCCAGCTCGTGCATGCGCACCGTGGTCGCGCCGACGAAGCTGGCGACATTGGGAGAGATGCCCTTGTCCTCAAGCTGCTGGAGATATTCGCCCAGCGTGGTCCAGGTGATCGGGTACTTGATGTCGCCCTGGCGCGCGGCCGCCTCGTCCTTCATCGCCTGCGTATAGGGACCCATCGACCAGCCTTCGCCGAACACTTCCAGCGTGACGCCCTGCTTCAGGTCGGACATGCCGCGACCGTCCTCGATCAGCGACTCGTTCGCCCAGCTGAGCATGTTGATGAAGCCGGGGGCGACAGCCATGCCGCTGGCGTCGATCTCGATCCTGCCGCTGCCTTCGACCGTGCCGACATCGGTGATCCGGTCGCCGTCGATCGCGACATCGCCGACAAAGGGCGCGCCGCCCGACCCGTCATAGACCGTGCCGCCGCGAATGACCGTGTCGTGCAGGGGTGCGTTCGTGGCGGACGGCACGCTGGCGCAGCCTGCCAGCAGCGCGGCCATGGCAAGGGCAATGAAATGTCCGGCGGCTCGCTTCATCATCCCTCTCCCTATTCGGCGCTTTCGTCCGCGACCGGCGTGAACAGCAGGTCGCGGTAATCCCAGCTGAAATCCGCCACGGGCGATACCGCCTTCATCGTG
>JAPYSD010000399.1 GCA_029936705.1 Croceicoccus sp.
GATCCCGGTCGCACCGGTCGATGAAACGCGCTCCTCGGTCCCGGTGGTCCAGCCGATCCCCAATGACGCGGGCAACGACGACACGCCGCAAAGCTAAGCGGGGTCTTTTCAGGCGCGCCGGCTTTCGCTAAACGGCGCGCCTCGCATCCACCATGCGATGCGTCGAAAACCTGGAACGGGGCCGTAGCTCAGTTGGGAGAGCGCGTCGTTCGCAATGACGAGGTCAGCGGTTCGATCCCGCTCGGCTCCACCATTCACCCACCCGCCTTTTCTGCACCGAACGGGCCGCCGGTCACGGCGCTGCCCGCCAGCGCCATGTTGCAAGCCCGGCGCCGAATCGGATAGCGAGGCGTTACGCTGTTTTCAGGCCCGCCGCCGGCAATCGCCGCGCCGCTGCCGCCACCGGATTGACCAAGCCATGCATTTTCTCGACCAGGCCAAGATCTTCGTGCGCTCCGGCGCGGGCGGGCCGGGCGCAGTCAGCTTCCGGCGCGAGAAATACGTCGAATATGGCGGCCCCGACGGCGGCAATGGCGGACGCGGCGGCGATATCGTGTTCGAGGCGGTGGCCGGGCTGAACACGCTGATCGATTTCCGCTACTCGCAGCATTTCAAGGCACCGCGCGGCGGCCACGGCATGGGCAAGGACCGCACCGGCGCCTCGGCCCAGCCGCTGGTGATCGAGGTGCCCGTCGGCACGCAGATCCTGTCCGAGGACAAGGAGGATGTGCTGGCCGACTTCACCGAGGTCGGGCAGCGCCTGACCCTGCTCGAAGGCGGCATGGGCGGGCGCGGCAACGCCAGCTACAAGACCAGCACCAATCGCGCGCCGCGCCAGCACCAGCCGGGCGAACCCGCGCAGGAGCTTTGGGTATGGCTGCGGCTGAAGCTGCTGGCCGATGTCGGGCTGGTGGGCCTGCCCAATGCGGGCAAGTCGACCTTTATCAACCAGGTGTCGAACACCCGCGCCAAGGTGGGCGACTACGCCTTCACCACGCTGGTGCCCAAGCTGGGCGTCGTGCGCCACAAGGGCCGCGAATTCGTGCTGGCCGACATTCCCGGCCTGATCGAGGGTGCAGCCGAAGGTGCCGGCATCGGCGACCGGTTCCTGGGCCATATCGAACGTTGCCGCGTGCTGATCCACCTGATCGACATCTCGGGCAGCGGCCCGGGGCAGGACCCTGCCGAGGCGCTGCGCGTGATCGAGGAAGAGCTGGAAGCCTATGGCGCCGGGCTGGAAGACAAGCCGCGCCTCGTCGCGCTGAACAAGCTGGACCTGGCCGATCACGAGCTGGCCGAGGGTTTCGCCCAGGAACTGCGCGAGGCAGGCGCGGGCAAGGTGTTCGCGGTTTCGGGCGCGACCGGACAGGGCGTGGAAGAGCTGCTGGACGCGGTCCTGGCCTATCTTCCTGCCGCCACCAGCACCGAGACCAAGGGCGTCGAGCGCGAGGACGATGCGGGCAACGGCGAGGGCGAAAGCAACTGGTCGCCGCTCTGACCCGGCCCGCCGGGGAGCGGGACTTCCCCGAATCGGGGTAAATCTACCCTTTTCTTGCGGGCCATGAGTTCCTAACTGCATGACCATGCAGAAACCTGACGCCATGATCGCCCATTTGACCGACCTTCAATCGCCGGAGGCTTGCGGACGGCTCGTGGTCAAGGTCGGCTCGGCGCTGCTGGTGGGCAAGGACGGCAAGCCCCGCCGCAAGTGGCTGACCGGTCTGGCCAGCGAAATCGCGCAGGCCAAGGATCGCGGGCAGGACGTGATCATCGTGTCGTCGGGCGCGATCGCGCTCGGTTCGCGGATCCTCGGGCTTGAAAAGGGCGGCCGCGGCAGCCTTGCCGATGCGCAGGCCAGCGCCGCAGTCGGCCAGATCGCCTTGTCCAGCCTGTGGGCCGAACTGCTCGGCAATCACGAGCTTACCGCAGCGCAGGTGCTGATCACGCTGGAAGACCTGGAAGGTCGGCGCCGCTATCTCAACGCCTCGGCCACGCTGAACCGCTTGCTGGAAACGGGCGCGGTGCCCGTGGTGAACGAGAACGACACCGTCGCCACGCACGAGATTCGCTTTGGCGACAACGATCGGCTGGCCGCACGCGTGGCGCAGGCGGCCAAGGCCAACGCGGTGATCCTGCTGTCCGACATCGACGGGCTTTACGACAAGCACCCATCCGAACCCGGCGCATCACGCATTCCGATGGTCTGGGGCGTCGACGACGAGGTCCGCGCCATGGCGACCGGCGATTCCGATTCGGGCATCGGTTCGGGCGGCATGCGGACCAAGGTGAACGCGGTCGAGATCGCGGAGCGCGCCGGGATCGCGCTGGTGATCGCCAATGGCAAGTTCGACCAGCCGATCGCCCGCGCCATCGGACTGCACGGCGACGACGGCATCGGCACGCTATTCCTGGCCCGCCGGCACGACACTGCGCGCAAGGCGTGGATCGGCGGACGGCTTCGCATGAAGGGCAAGCTGGTAATCGACGAGGGCGCCGTGGCCGCGCTGCGCGACGGCAACAGCCTGCTGGCCAAGGGCATCGCCCGGGTCGAGGGCACGTTCGTGCGCGGCGATCCCGTGCGGATCGAGGGGCCCGACGGCGAATGGCTCGCCAAGGGGCTGGCCGAATACGATTCGCCCGAATGCGAGGCGCTGGTCGGCCTGCACACCGACGAGCAGGAGAAAGTGCTGGGCTATACGCCGCGGTCCGCCGTGGTGCACCGCGACCAGCTCGTCATGCTGCGATGAAGATAGCGCTCACCGGCGCAACCGGGTTCGTCGGCTCGACGCTGATGGACCTGGCGCTGGAGGAGGGGCACCATCTGCACGCGTTGACTCGCCGCGAGCAGGATGCGCGCCAAGACGTGACTTGGGTGCGCGGCGATCTGGCGGATCATGCGGCGCTGAAGCGGCTGGCCGATGGCTGCGATGCGGCCATCCATGTCGCGGGCGTGGTCAACGTACCGACCCGCGCCGCGTTCGAGGCTGGCAACATAGTCGGAACCCGCGCGGTGGTGCAGGCCGCGGCGGCTGCGAACGTACCGCGTTTCGTGCATGTCTCGTCACTCGCCGCGCGCGAGCCTGAGCTGTCGGACTATGGCTGGTCGAAAGCGGGCGCCGAGGCGGAAGCCGCCAAGGCGCAAGGCTGCGTCATGGTACGCCCGCCCGCCATTTACGGCCCCCGCGATACCGAAATGTTCGAACTGTTCCGCGCGGCGCGCAGCGGCATCGTCCCGCTACCCCCCCGGGGCCGCGCCTCGATGATCCACGTCGCTGACCTGGCGCGCCTGTTATTAACGCTGGCAGTGGGTAGCGAAGCGCCTGCCGGAGCGATCTACGAGGCTGACGACGGCCGCCCGAGCGGCTGGAGCCACGAGGAAATGGCCCGCATGATCGGCGCGGCGATCGGGCGCAGGATCGTGCCGATCCACATGCCGCGCGGGCTGGTCGGACTGGCCGCCAGCGTCGACCGCGGCTTTCGCGGGACGAAGGCCAAGCTGACCCCCGACCGGGCGCGCTACATGTGCCATCCCGACTGGACCGCCCGCGCCGATCGGCAGCCGCCCGCCAGCCTGTGGCAGGCGCGCATCCCGACGCCCGAGGGTCTTCGCCAGACCGCCGAGTGGTACCGCGCGGCGGGCTGGCTCTGACAGGTCAGAATACGGGTTCGTAGTCCGGCGGCAGGTCGCTGCCGTCGCTGGCGCCCGGGACCGAGTGGATCCCGCACTCGGTCTTGTCCCAGCCGCGCCAGCGGCCCGAACGCGGATCCTCGCCCTCGGCCACCTTGCTGGTGCACGGCATGCAGCCGATGGACGGATAGCCCTGCTCGACCAGCGGATGGCGCGGCAGGTCGTGTTCGTCCAGATAGGCCTGCAGGTCGGCGACCGACCAGCCGATCAGCGGATTGACCTTCAGC
>JAPYSD010000400.1 GCA_029936705.1 Croceicoccus sp.
ATCCTCGATCATACGAAGCAGCTTTTCAGCGGCGATGTCGTGCGCGGGTTGATGAGCGTGCCCGCCGCCAGCGAGGCCGACGAGTCCGCCTTCCGCGCAGCCTTGCTGCAACCGGTGAAGGCCGACGATTCGGCGCGCATCGTAGGCGAGGAAATCTCGTTCGACGAACTCCCCTCGCTCGGCACGCCGGGCACGGTGGAGGCGCAGGCCCAGACCGGGCTGTTCGAGATCGAGCTGCTGCGCCTGTCGAACGGCGTCACCGCGATGATCTGGCCCAGCACCGCCGAGCCGGGCCGCGTCAGCGTGCGCGTGCGCTTTGGCGCGGGCTATGGCGCGTTCGACGCCGCCGACAACGCCGAGATCGCGCTGGGCGAGGTCGCGCTGATGGGATCGGGCATCGGCGAGCTTGACCAGGACGCGCTCGACCGCATCACCACGGGCCGCAAGATGGGTCTGCAATTCTCGATCGACGACAGCGATTTCGTGTTCGCGGGCGAGACTCGCGCCGCTGACCTCGAGGATCAGCTCTACCTGTTCGCGGCCAAGCTGGCCGATCCCCGGTGGGACACTGCTCCGCTGGAGCGTGCGAAGGCCGGGCTGTCGATCAGCTACGATTCCTATGCGGCCAGTCCCTCGGGCGTGCTGAACCGCGATTTCGAATATCTGCTGCGCGGCGAGGATCCGCGCTTCAAGTCCCCGACGCCCGCCGAGCTGCAGGCCGTCAGCGCCGAGGATTTCAAGCAGACCTGGGCCCCCGTGCTCGCCAGCGGGCCGATCCAGGTCGAGATCTTCGGCGACTTCAAGCGCGAGGAAGGCATCGCGGCGCTGGAGAAGACCTTTGGCGCGCTGGCACCGCGTGAACCCGCAGCGTCGCAGCCGCAATTGTCGACTCCGCCGAAGACCGGCGGAGAGCCGATCGTGCTGCGCCACCGCGGCGACGCGGACGAGGCAGCGGCAGTGGTCGCGTGGCCGACCGGCGGCGGACGCGACGACGTCACCCTGTCGCGCAAGACGCAGGTGCTCACGCAGATCTTCTCCAACCGCCTGTTCGACGCCATGCGCGAGAAGCTGGGCGCCAGCTATTCGCCCAATGTCGCCTCGCGCTGGCCGCTGGACCGGCAGACCGGCGGCTCGATCATCGCCATGGCGCAGGTGGAACCGGACGAGGTGCAGGTGTTCTTCGACACCGCGACCAGCATCGCCGAGGATCTCGCCACCAATCCGCCCAACGCCGAGGAGATCGCCCGCGTCACCGAACCGCTGCGCAGCTATATCGAGCGCGTGTCGAGCGGCAACGGCTTCTGGCTGAGCGAACTGGGCGGCGCATCGCGCGATCCGCGCCGGATCGACCAGATCCGCACGATCATCCGCGATTACTCGCAGGTCACGCCGGAAGAGATGCAGGCACTGGCCCAGCGTTATCTGACGGGCGACGCGATGCGGGTCGAGATCGTGCCGGGCGCAGCCGCGCGCGCGGGCACGTCGGCGGAGGCCGCCGCCTCGCGTTGAGCGCCGTGTGAAGCATTATTGCGCGGCGCCCGGTTTCGGGTGAAACCTTTGCATTGACCCGCCCCAGGGGGTAAGGGCGGCTCCATTCCGACATTTCGGATGGAGAGAAAACTGCCGCGGCGCACCATGATGGCGGTCCGGCAGGCGATGGAGTGACGAAGTGAACAAGACGGCGGACTGGAGCCCCGATAGCTGGAAATCGCAGGAAGCAAGGCATCTTCCGACCTATGCCGATGCAGCGGCGCTGGCCGATGCAGAGCACAGGCTGACCCGGTTTCCCCCGCTTGTCTTCGCGGGCGAGGCCCGTGCGCTCAAGGCCGACCTGGGCGAGGTGTCGCAGGGCCGCGGCTTCCTGCTGCAGGGCGGCGACTGCGCCGAGAGCTTTGCCGAGTTCCATCCCGACAACATCCGCGACACATTCCGCGTGATCCTGCAGATGGCGGTGGTGCTGACCTTCGCCAGCAAGCAGAAGGTGGTGAAAGTGGGCCGCATGGCGGGCCAGTTCGCCAAGCCGCGCTCCAGCGACGTCGAGGTCAAGGACGGCGTCGAGCTGCCCAGCTATTTCGGCGACAACATCAACGACATCGCGTTCGAGGCAGAGGGCCGCAAGCCCGATCCCGAGCGCATGATCCGCGCCTACAGCCAGGCGGCAGCGACGCTGAACCTGCTGCGCGCTTTCGCGGGCGGCGGCTATGCGAACCTGCGCCAGGTGCACCAGTGGACGCTGGACTTCATGGACCGCAGCCCCTGGGGCACGCGCTTTGCCGAGACGGCGGACCGCATCAGCGAAGCGCTGGATTTCATGGAGGCCTGCGGCGTCGACCCGGCCACCGTGCCGCAGCTGCAGGGCACCAATTTCTACACCAGCCACGAGGCGCTGCTGCTGCCGTACGAGCAAGCGATGACGAGGCGCGATTCGCTGACCGGCGAATGGTACGACACCAGCGCGCATATGCTGTGGATCGGCGACCGCACCCGGTTCGAGGGGTCCGCCCATGTCGAATATCTGCGCGGCGTCGGTAACCCGATCGGTATGAAATGCGGCCCCAGCCTGTCGCCCGACGCTTTGCTGGCGATGCTCGACACGCTGAACCCCAGGCGCGAGGCCGGGCGGATCACGCTGATTAGCCGCTTCGGGCATGAGAAGGTAGAGGCTGGGCTGGCCCCGCTGGTCCGCGCGGTAAAGCGTGAAGGCCATCCGGTGGTGTGGTCGTGCGACCCGATGCACGGCAATGTCATCAAGACCGACAGCGGCTTCAAGACGCGCCCGTTCGACCGCATCCTGTCCGAGGTGAAGGGCTTCTTCGCCGTCCACCGGGCAGAAGGCACCCATGCCGGCGGCATCCATGTCGAGATGACGGGCCAGGACGTGACCGAATGCACCGGCGGCGCGGTGGCGATCACCGACGATGCGCTGTCGGCCCGCTATCGCACGCATTGCGACCCGCGCCTCAACGCCGCGCAGTCGATCGAACTGGCCTTCCTGCTGGCCGAGGAACTGAACGCCGAGGTGCTGGCCCGCCGCGACGCGGCATAGGCGCGGCTGTTTCGGCAGCCCTGTCCTTTGGGGCAATGCATGGTTAATTTGCCGCGGGGGCGGGCACCAGATCCGCCCTCGCGCATTTGACCTTCCATGGACGTTGCTGTTCGCTCTGCGCAGACCGGTTCCGGCATCTCGGGAAACCGGCCCGAAGTCTCGCTCGCGGGACGCTTTCGCGCAACTCGCTCGCTCAGCCTGGAACTGGCAAGGCACCTCTCCGACGCGGATGCGACGATCCAGTCGATGGAGGATGCCAGCCCCGCCAAGTGGCACCTTGCGCATACCAGCTGGTTCTTCGAAACCTTCTTGCTGCGCGATCACCTGCCGGAATACCGGCTGTTCGACGAACGCTTCCCGTTCCTGTTCAATTCCTATTACGAGGCCGAGGGCCAGCGCATTGCGCGCTTTTCGCGCGGCATGCTCTCGCGCCCCACGCTGGACGAAATCGTGGCGTTCCGCCGCGCCATCGACGAAGCGATGGAACCGCTGCTCGATCGCGAGGATTGCGCGCCGCTGATCGCGCTGGGCATCGCGCACGAACAGCAGCACCAGGAACTGCTGCTGACCGACATCAAGCATGCGCTGTTCCAGAACCCGCTGGGCCCCGCCATGTTCGGCCGCCTGCCCGACCTGCCGCAGCACAAAATGGATGGCTGGAGCGAGCACCAGGGCGGCATCGCCCGCATCGGGCGGGACTGCGACGACGAGCGCTTCTGCTTCGATTGCGAAGGCCCGCGCCACCGCGTGCTGCTCGAACCGTTTCGCCTCTCGCGCAGCCTGGTCACCAATGCCGATTGGGACGCGTTCATCGCCGATGGCGGTTACCGCGACCCCGCGCTCTGG
>JAPYSD010000401.1 GCA_029936705.1 Croceicoccus sp.
CGCCAAGGGTTCGTTCCTGCCGTCCGAAGGGATGCTGTCGCTGACCCGCGACATCAATCCCGACATTCCGGCCAGCATGAAGGCGACGATCCACGACTATGCCCGCCGCGCGTTCATCGCGCTGGGGCATCGCGGCGCGCCGCGCATCGACTTCATGTCGAACCGCGAGACGGGCGAGATCTGGTTCAACGAGATCAACGCCATTCCCGGCAGCTATGGTTTCTTCCTGTGGGAAGCGGCCGAGGAGCCGCTGCTGTTTCCCGAACTGGTCAACCACCTCGTGTCCGAGGCGCTTGCCGGCAGCGTGAAGCGTTTCGATGATCCCGTTCCGCAAGGCGCTTATCTTCTTCCGCGATAGAACTACCCTTTTGCGGTCTTTCGTATCGCGCCAGCGCTGCTAGGCAGGTTTCCCATGACGTCCGCACAGAAAATCGTCGCCATCGATGTCGGTGGCACCAACGCCCGTTTTGCCCTCGCCGATGTCGAGGATGGCCGCGTCACTCGCCTTGCCGAGCCGATAACGCTGGCGACGGGCAGCGTGTCGGGTCTTGCCGCGGCGTGGAAGCGGTTTGCCGATGCGCAGGCCGAACCGCTTCCCCGCGCGGCCGCGATCGCGGTGGCGGGGCCGGTCAGCGCGCAGGAAATCCAGTTCACCAATTCGCACTGGGTGATCCGCCCGGCAGAGATCGCGGGCGAGCTCGGCCTCGACACCCACATGCTGATCAACGATTTCGAGGCGGTGGGCCACGCCGTCGCGGCGGCCGATCCGGCGTATTTCGTCCATCTGACCGGACCGGCCGAATTCCCGCCCCACGGCACCACGACGATCGCGGGACCGGGAACCGGGCTTGGCGTCGCGGCGCTGGTGCGGCGGCCCGACGGTTCCTATCGCGTGCAGCCGACCGAGGGCGGGCATATCGGTTTCGCGCCCGAGGACCGGGTGGAAGAGCAGATCCTGTCGCATGTCCGCGCCTCGCTTCCGCGCGTGTCGGTGGAACGCATGTGCTCCGGCCCGGCCATCGTCTACCTGGCCGAATCGATCGCGCGGATGGAGGGTCTGACGATGCCGTCGGGCGACGACCGCGAATTGTGGCTGTCTGCGCTGACGGGCAGCGATCCCGTCGCCGTCATGGCGTGCGAGCGGTTCTGCATGATCCTGGGCGCGGCGGCGGGCGACCTTGCGCTGGCGCATGGCGCGAACGCGGTGGTGATCGCGGGCGGGCTGGGCCTGCGGCTGAAGGACCAGCTGTCGAAGCCCGGCTTCTCCGACCGCTTTATCTACAAGGGACGCTTCAGGGGATTGATGGAGAAGATCCCGGTCAAGCTTATCACCCATCCGCAGCCCGGCCTGTTCGGCGCGGCGGCGGCCTATGCCCAGGCGCATGCGCCTCGCTAGGACCGCCGCGGCGCCGCCGATCAGGTAAAGGACCCGCCCGACGCGGCCTTTTCGGCCAGCAGGGCGGCGGGTTCGATTCCCATCTTCTCAAGCCCCGCGACGATTTTGGACAGGCCGTGGATATCGGCCCAGCACATAGGTCCGCCTTGGTATGACGGCCAGTTGTAGCCGAGGATCGCGGCCACATCGATGTCGCCCGCGCGCAGGGCGATGCCTTCTTCAAGGATCTTCGCACCCTCGTTCACCACCGGGTATAGCAGCCCGGTCAGGATCTCGTCGGGCGAGAGCGGGGGCGCAACCTCTACCCCGTTCGCTTGCCGGACCCGTTCGATGATCTCCAGCGCCGCGGGGGCAGGGGTTCCGCGCCGTTTCTCGTCATAATCGTAGAAGCCGCCGTTCAGTTTCTGCCCGCGGCGTTCGGCCTTCACCAGCTCGCCGGTCATGGTCGTCTCACCCGGGAAGGTGATGACGTCGAGGCCGATCAGGTCGAGCAGCGCGATCGGACCCATGGCAAAGCCATACTGCCGCATCACGGCATCGATCTCTTGCATCGGCGTGCCGCGCAGCAGCATCTGCTGGCTGGCGACCATGTAGGGAAGCATCAGGCGATTGGCGATGAAGCCGTCGCACACGCCCGCCAGCACCGGCGTCTTGCGCAGGGTCTTGCCCAGCTTCATCCCGGTGGCGATCACGCTGTCCGAGCTCTTGTCCCCGCGCACGACCTCAAGCAGCGGCATGACATTGGCGGGTGAGAAGAAATGCAGGCCCAGCACCATCTCGGGCCGCTTGGTCAGCGCTGCAATGTGATTGATGTCAAGGAAGCTGGTATTGCTCGCCAGGATCGCACCATCCTTGGCGATGGCGTCCAGGCGGCTGAACACCTTCTCCTTGACCTCCATGCTTTCGAACACAGCCTCGATCACCAGGTCGACGTCCGACAGGTCCTCCATGTCGAGCGTGCCGGTGATCGAATCCATCAGCCCCTCTACCTGCTGGTCGGTCAGGCGGCCCTTCTTCGCCGTATTCTTGTAATTCTTCCGGATGACGCCCAGCCCGCGGTCCAACGCCTCGGCCTTCACCTCGACGAGTTTCACCGGGATCCCGGCATTGGCGAAGCACATGGCGATGCCGCCGCCCATCGTGCCCGCACCGATGATGCCGACGCTCTTGATGTCGATCAGCGGCGTTTCCTTGCCGATGCCAGGGACCTTGGCAGTCTCGCGCATGGCGAAGAACACGTGGATCAGGGCGCGCGACTGGTCGGACGCCATCAGGCGCGAGAATTCGCTGCCTTCGACCTCGACGCCCTTGTCGAACGGCAGTTCGACGGCGGCTTTCACGCAAGTGACGATCGCTTCGGGCGCAACGACGCCGCGGAAAAGCTTGCCGTGCGTTTCCCTGACGCGGTCGAACAGGCCCGGATCGTCACGATCCTTGCGCGTCCATTCGCTGTCCTGCGACGCGCGCGGCAGCGGGCCGTCCTTGGCCATCAGCCCGGTCGCCATTTCGGCGGCCTTGGCATCAAGTTCTGCAGCGGGGACCAGCTCGTCGATCAGCCCTGCCTTCAGCGCCTTGGCGGCATCGATCGGCTTGCCGGTCAGCATCATGCCGAGCGCGGCTTCCGCGCCGACCAGCCGGGGCAGCCGCTGCGTTCCGCGCGCGCCAGGAAGCAGGCCGAGCTGTACCTCAGGCAGTCCCATCTTCGCGCCTTCCGCAGCGACCCGGTAATGGCACGCCATCGCCAGTTCGAGGCCGCCGCCCAGGGCCGTGCCATGGATGGCGGCGATGACGGGCTTGGGCAGCGCTTCGATCTTGTCGAAGACATCGCCGTGCAGCGGAGCGGGAACGTCGGGAAATTCGGCAATGTCCGCGCCTGCCGGAAAGGTGTTGCCGTCGGCGCGAATGATGGCGGCGCGAATGTCCCCGTCGCTCGCGATCCTGTCCGCCGCGGTGTCGAGACCCTGGCGCACGGCGTGGCCGATCGCATTGACCGGGGGGTTGGCGATCGTGACGATCGCTATGCCATTCTCGACGTTGATGCTGACGGTCTCGGCCATGTGCTCTCTCCCTTGCGGCCCGGTGCCGCGAATCGTTCGACAGGTTCAGGGCCTTGGGATGGCGTCAGCAAAGCCGATTGGCAAATGTACGAAAGGAGAGTTTCGGGGCGGCGCCGAATACCGCAGGCAACAAAAAAGCCGCCCAACCGAACCGGTTGGGCGGCCTTTATCGTTAGCCTTGCCAGCCTTAGAAGCTGACGGGCGGCTGATCCGTATCGTCATCGTTACCCTTGGTCGCGAGGATTACGCCGCCGGCGATCAGCGCAAGACCGAGCAGGATGAGAAGCGTCCCATTGCCTTCGGAATTCAATTCGCTGGACGAGGCGGCAGGACCCGAGATACGGGCATTCGAGGTGCCCACGGTGCCAAGCGGCGCCGAGTGGGCAACGATCGGCGTAGTCGCCATTCCAGCGACTGTAACC
>JAPYSD010000402.1 GCA_029936705.1 Croceicoccus sp.
GTCAGCGACAGGCCCGCGAACAACAGCCGGTCACCGCGTACGCAGGACAGCGCCTCTGCCCTGATCGAGCCATCAGTCACGGGTGCGGCGGGTTCCATCGTTCCGGCTCCTATGCCAGAGGACCGGTTTCGCCAAGCATGATGGAGCAGGACGCCATGGTCGACCGACTGACCGACACCGCAATCAGCGCCGCGCTGGAAGAGCTGGACCAGTGGCAGTTGCGCGGCGACGGGCTCGCCATCACCCGCACGCTGACCTTCGGCGATTTCGCCGAGGCGTTCGGCTTCATGTCGCGCATCGCCATCCTGGCCGAGAAAGCGGACCACCATCCCGAATGGCTCAACGTCTACAACCGGGTGGAGATCACGCTGACCACGCATGATGCCGATGGCCTGTCGCAGCGCGATATCGCGCTGGCGCGGCAGATCGACGCCGCAGCCTGAACCCGTCAGAGCGTGGCGCTGTTATAGGTATGCCACGCGAAGATCGCCGCCGCGCCGCGATAGGGCCGCCACGGCTCTGCCAGCGTGCGGGTCACGCCTTCGCTCGGGCGCTCGGGCAGGTCGGCCAGCCGCCCGACCGCGATCTGCACGGCCAGGTCGCCCGCGGGCCAGATGTCGGGCCGCCCCTCAGCGAACAACAAATAGATTTCAGCCGACCAGCGCCCGATGCCCTTGATCCGGGTCAGCTGCGCAATCGCTTCCTCGTCGTCGCGGGGCAGCGAATCGAGGTCGAGCGTGCCGCTGTCGACCAGTTCGCACAGCGAGCGAACATAGCCCTGCTTCTGGCGCGACAGCCCGCAGGCGCGCAGCTCGTCGAAGCTGGATGCCAGCAGCTCGGCAGGCACGACTTCCTCGCCCAGGTGGCCGGTCAGCTTGTTCCAGACCGAATCGGCGGACGCGACCGACACCTGCTGCCCGATGATGGTGCGCAGCAAAGTGCGATATCCGGTGGGCCGGATGCGTTCGGCGGGATAGCCATGGCTCGCCAGCGCTTCGGCCCAGCGCGGTTCGCGTGCGGCAATCGCGTCGAGGCCCTCGCGGATTTCGGCGCTTGTCAGTCCCACTGGCCTTCCCATCCCCTTTTTCCATGCGCCGGCCAAAAGGCATGATGCTGCGGCACACACTTGCGTTTTCCTGCGCCAGCCTTTAGCGACGCGCGACGAAAAGGTCGAACGGCCAGTTCTGCCGCAATGATATTAGACAGGGAATCTCTGCTTACATGCCCAGCATCACCGTAGTGAACCGCGAAGGTGAAGAACGTAGCGTCGAGGCGGATATCGGCCTCAGCGTGATGGAAGTCATTCGCGACAACGGCTTCGATGAACTGCTGGCCCTGTGCGGTGGCTGCTGCTCGTGCGCGACCTGCCACGTTTTCGTCGACGAAGGTTTCAAGGGCAAGCTGCCCGAAATGTCCGAGGACGAGGACGACCTCCTCGACAGCTCGGACCATCGCAAGGACAATTCGCGTCTTTCGTGCCAGATCCCCGTCAGCGCCGAGCTGGACGGAATGCGCGTGCAGATCGCTCCGGAAGATTGATCCGGGACCAGATCGGCCGGACCGCTCCTGCGGTCCAGGCCCTCCAGTTGGAGAGGAAGCCCCGGCACGCGCAAGACGTGCCGGGGTGGATTTTTTTGGTTGATGGGCCGCGTGCGGGTCAGCCGCCGCCCCGCCCCGTTCAGTCGCGATAGGGCGGCGCGTTGAGGCCCTGCGGGCTGAGGGTGAAGATCTCGCACCCGTCCTCGGTAATGCCGATGGAATGCTCGAACTGCGCCGACAGCGACCGGTCGCGCGTCACAGCCGTCCAGCCATCGTCGAGCAGCTTTACCGCGGGCTTGCCCAGATTGATCATCGGCTCGATCGTGAAGAACATGCCGGGGCGCAGTTCGGGGCCGGTATTGGGGCGGCCCGCGTGGACGACCTCGGGCGCGTCGTGGAACAGGCGGCCAAGGCCATGCCCGCAGAAATCGCGCACCACGCCGTAACGCTGGCGTTCGGCATGGCGCTGGATGGCGGCGCCGATGTCGCCCAGCCGCGCGCCGGGACGGGCCAGGTCGATGCCGATCTGCAGGCATTCATACGTCACCTGAACCAGCTTCTTCGCCTTGAGCGAGACGTCGCCCGCCAGGTACATCCGGCTGGTATCGCCGTGCCAGCCGTCCAGCAGCGGGGTCACGTCGATGTTCAGGATGTCGCCGTCCTTCACCTGACGGTCGCCCGGAATGCCATGGCACACGACATGATTGATCGAGATGCAGCAGCTGTGCGTGTATCCGCGATAGCCCAGGGTCGCGGGAACGGCGCCCGCGTCCAGCGTCATCTCGCGCACCTTGCGGTCGATTTCCTCGGTGGTCACGCCGGGCTGCACCACGTCCACCATCTCGTCCAGGATCTGCGCGGCAAGCCGGCCGGCCTTGCGCATGCCCTCGAAGCCTGCGGCGCCGTGCAGCTTGATCGTGCCGTCACGCGGCAGCATGTCGGTTTCGTCAACGGTCATATATTCGGTCATGACCGACCATGTAACGATCCCGGCCCGATTTTGCGAGGGTTCTTGGGCCCCTTCGGCCCAGAATCAGTCCGCGGGGGTGAAGAAGCGCTGATACTCCGGCTTGACCGCGTCGATCAGCGCGGCATCGACGGGCAGCGTCACCTCGTACTCACCCTCGGCATAGGGGCCCGCATTATAGGGCGGCACCAGAAAGCCGACGCGGTCGAACGCCTGTCCCGATGCCGACCCCAGGATGACCGTGCTGTTCGCCACCGGCGCGATGCAATCGCTGAAACTGTCGCTGCCGCGGATCACCGCGCTGCCGCGCTTGCGCGCGCGCTGGCGGTCCAGTTCCTCACAGAACCGCGTCCGCGCCGCCCGGTCGAGCGACCCCGCGGACACGAACATGTCCTTGGGCGCAATCGCCTCGCGCGCCTGGCGGTCCCAGACCAGCCCGTCGGACAGGCTCATCCCGTGCGCCCCGCCCGAATAGGTATAGATGTCGGCGGACAGCGACAGGAAGCGGGGCAGGTCCGTGACCACCTTCCATTCCTTGGAATAGCTCTGCGGCGGGGCGTCGAAGCCGCGCTCGTCGCCTTCCTTCTGCCAATCGGCGGAATCCTTTTTCAGCGTGGCGAGCTTCTGGTCGCTTTCCTCCTTGAGCCGGGCGACAAGCGGCGGGATCGCGGCGACGGCGGCGGGCCAGGAATAGCTGAACTTGTAGCGATCGGTATCGTCCTTGATCGTCCCGGGCTGCGGTTCGGGCGTCTGCGGCGGTTCGGGCGGCGCCGCGTTCTCGGCGGGCTGCGACATGGCGGCCTGCTCTGCCGGGCTCGTCTGCGCGGATGTATCGTCCTGCCCGCAGGCGGTCAGCAGGGTCAGCGGCATGGCAAGGGCCATCGCCATGGCGGTTCGATGTCGGCGGTGCATTCGGGTCCTCTCGCCGTGTCCGGCAGTTCTGATCGGCAAATTCTTCTCGCCCTGCGGGGCAGGGTCGCGCTAGAGGGCCAAGCATGACCGAAAAGACTGCGCTGATCCAGCCCGATCGCGGACAGGACGCGATCCCCATCCATCTCGTGAACAAGGACGGCTTCGACGACTGGGCAAGGACCCTGTCGGGGCCGCAACGCGCCGCGCTCAAGGCGCAGGGCTTCAGCGGCAAGGGCTATCAGACGGCCATCGTGCCCGACAGCGATGCCGCGGGTCCCGGCTGGTTCGCAGTGGGCGGCGTCGCCGACCCCGACGCGCTGTCCAGCTGGTGCATGGCCAAGCTGGCCGAGAAACTGCCCGAGGGCACCTATCGCCGCGCGAACGGAGAGCCCGGTCCTGCCCTGTTCGGCTGGCAGACCGCGCAATATCGCTTTACCCGCTACCGCGA
>JAPYSD010000403.1 GCA_029936705.1 Croceicoccus sp.
GCTCTATACCGAGGGATTCCACGTCCCGGCGGGCGAGGTCTATGTCGCGACCGAAAGCCCCAAGGGCGAGTTCGGCGTCTACCTGGTCAGCGACGGCAGCAACAAGCCGTACCGCTGCAAGATCCGGCCGACCGCTTTCAGCCATCTCCAGGCGATGGACATGATGTGCAAGGGCCACATGCTGCCCGACGCCACCGCGATCCTGGGCGCCATCGACGTCGTGTTCGGGGAGTGCGACCGTTGAGGCTGACGCATTCCGAACAGATGAGCGTGCTGGCATCGGCGACGGGGCTTGCCCTGATCGTGGTGTTCTTCGGCGCGCTGATGCTGGGGTTCGAGACGAGCGCGTGGCTGGCCGAGGTGATCGCCTGCGTCGCGGGATACGAGTTCTTCAGCTTCGGCCAATCGCAATATCGCAACTGGAAACGCCACCGCGGGGGTCCGCGTGGCTGATAGCGAGACCATGACCGACAAGATCGCAACGGCCCGGCAGATGATCGCGCATTACAACGCGCAGGACGTCGACGCCTATGTCGCGCTGATGACCGAGGATGCCTGCGAGGCGGGCTATCGCGGCGCCGTCGTGCGCGAGGGCCGCGAAGGCACGCGCGAGGGGCTGAAGGCGATGTTCGCCGAGTTTCCCGAGAACCGGGCCGAGATCGTCGACGCGAAGCAGTTCGGCGACACCGTCACCCTGCACGAGCGCGTGTGGCGCAGCGCCGATGCGCAGCCGTTCGACGTGCTCGCAGTCTATAGTTTCGAGGGCGACAAGTGCTCTCGGGTGGAGTTCATCCGCTAATGGCCGACCGTTACATCGAACCCGATACGCCGGAACTGCGCGCCCGCTGGGGCGGCTTCGCGTTCACGCCCGCATGGGAAGACAAGGCGAAGGCCGCGATCGCGCGCTATCCCGAAGGCCGCCAGAAGTCGGCCGTGATGGCGCTGCTGGACTTTGCCCAGCGTCAGGTGGGCGAGGATACCGGCACGCAGGGCTGGCTGCCGATTCCGGTGATGGAATATGTCGCCGCCTATCTCGACATGCCGGTAATCCGCGTGGTCGAGGTCGCGACCTTCTACACCATGTACAACCTGGTCCCGGTCGGGAAATTCCACGTGCAGGTCTGCGGCACCACGCCGTGCTGGCTGCGCGGCAGCGACGAGATCATGGCCCGCTGCAAGGCGCGCGGCATGGCCAAGGGCCACACGACCGACGACGGGCTGTGGACGCTGACCGAGGTCGAATGCATGGGCAATTGCGCCAGCGCGCCCATGGTCCAGATCAACGACGGCAATTACGAGGACCTGACGGCAGGGCGTTTCGACGCCGTGCTCGACGCGCTCGCCAAGGGTGAGACGCCCAAGGAAGGCACGCAGGATCCCGATCGCCACACCGTCGAGCCGGTCGGCGGACCGACAACGCTGACCGCCATGGTCGGCGAGAACCACGACTACCGGGGAGAATGGTGATGGCGACGCTTCAGCAGCGCAATTACCGTTTTGCGGGCGCGGGGTTCCTGTTCGCCGCGGCCATCTTCTTCGCGACGGGGAACACTGCCATGGGCGCGACCTTCGCGGCGCTGGGCGGGGCGTTTCTGGCCCTTTCGTACAGGAACGGGAAGCAGGATGGCGAGTGATGGAAGGCCTGATCCCGATCGCGGTCGCCCTGCTTGGTGTGATTATCGCGTGGAAAGTTCTCAAGGGCGTCGTCAAGACGGTCGTGCTGGTCGCGATCCTGATCGCCGCGGCTATTTTCGTTTTCGGAGTCTGATCGATGCTGGCTGGTAAATCCCATGCTTGAAGACAGGGACCGCATCTTCACCAATGTCTATGGCTATCAGCCGTGGAACCTGTCGGCTGCGCAGAAGCGCGGCGACTGGGACAACACGAAGGATATCCTGGCCAAGGGACAGGACGTCATCATCGAGGAGATGAAGGCGTCGGGCCTGCGCGGCCGCGGCGGGGCGGGCTTCCCGACCGGTCTTAAATGGTCGTTCATGCCCAAGGAAAGCCCGGACGGTCGTCCCAGCTTCCTGGTCATAAATGCCGACGAATCCGAACCGGGTTCGTGCAAGGACCGCGAGATCATCCGCCACGATCCGCACAAGCTGATCGAAGGCGCGCTGGTCGCGGGTTTCGCGATGCGCGCGCGGGCTGCCTATATCTACATCCGCGGCGAATACATTCGCGAGGCGGAGGTGCTGTTCGCCGCCGTTCAGGAAGCGTATGACGCCGGGCTGATCGGCAAGAACGCCGCCGGTTCGGGATATGATTTCGACGTCTTCGTCCATCGCGGCGCAGGCGCCTATATCTGCGGCGAAGAAACCGCGATGATCGAAAGCCTGGAAGGCAAGAAGGGCCAGCCCCGGCTCAAGCCTCCTTTCCCGGCGGGCGCGGGCCTCTATGGCTGTCCGACCACCGTGAACAACGTGGAATCGATCGCGGTCGCGCCCACCATCATGCGGCGCGGCGCGGCCTGGTTCTCCAGCTTCGGGCGCGAGAACAACAAGGGCACCAAGCTCTTCCAGATCAGCGGGCACGTGAACAAGCCCTGCGTGGTCGAGGAAGCGATGTCGATCCCGTTCGGCGAACTGATCGACACGCATTGCGGCGGCATCCGCGGCGGCAAGGACAACCTGCTGGCGGTGATCCCCGGCGGATCGTCGGTGCCGCTGGTCCCTGCGGCCGAGATCTGGGACGCGCCGATGGACTTCGACGGTCTCAAGGCCGTCGGCTCGGGCCTGGGCACCGCGGCGGTGATCGTGATGGACAAGTCCACCGACATCGTGAAGGCGATCAGCCGGATCAGCTATTTCTACAAGCACGAAAGCTGCGGCCAGTGCACGCCCTGCCGCGAAGGCACCGGCTGGATGTGGCGCGTGATGGAACGCCTGCGCACCGGCGAGGCGGCGGTCGAGGAAATCGACATGCTGTTCCAGGTGACGAAGCAGGTGGAAGGCCACACGATCTGCGCGCTGGGCGATGCGGCCGCATGGCCGATCCAGGGCCTGATCCGCCACTTCCGCCCCGAGCTTGAGCGCCGGATCGCCGAAGCAGGCAACATGGTGGAGGCGGCCGAGTGAGACGGGCTTTCGCCCTTTTCTTGGCAGCGACCGGCCTGTCGCTGGCGCTGGCTGCCCCGGCGCAGGCCCAGCTTTCGCCGGGAACCTCCGGCTGGTCGTCCGCGCCCACGGAAGCGGGCGACGCGGAGACGATGCGGTTCATGCGCAGGCTGGGCAATTGCATTGCCGAGCGCAAGCATGACCTTGGCGTCGCGTTCCTGGCGAGCGACGCCGGTTCGCCCGCGGAAGACGCCGTGGTGTCGGAGATTTTCAAGGGCAACCGCAACGTGTGCATGGGCAATATCGTCAGTGCTACGATGCGCCGCGCCTATATCCGCGGATCGGTGGCGGAATGGCTCTACAAGTCGCTGGCCGATGGGGACCGCCTGAACCTGGTCGCTGCCGGAGCGCGCGAGCCAGAGACCGTCGTGACGATGCATGATTTCGCGGATTGCTATGTCGCGCGCGATGCTGCAGCCGCCGACGGCCTCGTGACCCAGACCCAGCTGGGGACCGAGGGCGAAAAGGAATACGTGCGCCAGATGGCGCAGAACTTCGGGCCTTGTCTTCCCTCTGGCCGGGAAGTGCGGATCGTGCCCACCCAGATTCGAATGGCCATAGCTGAGGCCCTGTACCACGCCGCCAATGGCGACCGGGTCCAGGCGCCCAAGGAAACGCAGTAATGCCAAAGGTTACCGTAGACGGACAGGAAATCGAGGTCCCGCAGGGCGCGACCGTGCTGCAGGCGTGCGAGCTTGCGGGCAAGGAAATCCCGCGCTTCTGCTATCACGA
>JAPYSD010000404.1 GCA_029936705.1 Croceicoccus sp.
GCCGGTCAACAAGTGGCGGCTGAACAATCCGCGCTTCGGCATGATGGCGGTTGCGGCGGCGGGGCCGGGCAGCAATTTCATGATGGCGGGTCTGGCCGCGGTCGCGCTGGGCCTGCTGGCGCGCGGGCTGGACCCTGCGAATATCACGGCACCGATGCAATGGGCGATCACGGGCATCGATTATTTCATCCTGATCAACATCTTCCTGGCCTTCTTCAACCTGCTGCCGATCCCGCCCTTCGACGGCTCGCATATCGTCGAGGGGCTGCTGCCGCCCAGCTGGGCGCGCGCGTATGAAAAGCTGCGCCCGATCGGCATGCTGCTGCTGGTCGGCGTGATCGCGCTCAGCTGGTTCTTTCCCGACCTGGGCGTGATCGAAAATATCGTGTGGCCGCCGGTCGCATGGCTGCGCGGCCTGTTCATCGGGCTGGCCGAGATGATCGCATCGTGAGCGAAGGCAAGCCCCTTCCGCCAAGCGGCTGGATCATCCTCGACAAGCCGCTGGAGCTGGGGTCGACCCAGGCCGTCGGCGCGGTGAAGCGCAATCTGCGGCAGGCGGGCTATGCCAGGGCCAAGGTGGGCCATGGCGGAACGCTGGACCCGCTGGCCACCGGCGTGCTGCCCATCGCGATCGGCGAGGCGACCAAGATGGCGGGCCGCATGCTGGACGCGACCAAGACCTATGAGTTCACCATCCAGTTCGGCACCATGACCGATACGCTGGACGCCGAGGGCGCGGTGATTGAGACGAGCGACCGGCGCCCCCCGGCAGCGGCATTGCTGGCGATCTGCGAGGCGTTCACCGGCGAGATCGAGCAGGTGCCGCCGAAATACTCGGCGCTGAAGATCGACGGCAAGCGCGCCTATGACCTGGCCCGCGCGGGCGAGGAGGTCGAGATGAAGACCCGCCGCGTGACGATCCTCGCGCTTGGCCCGGTGGGCGGGCAGGGAGAGGGCGCGGAGGTCGATTCCGTCTTTGCCACCACCAGCGGCAGGCCCGATCCCTATGACCCCGGCGCGCCGCTGGAGATGATGGACAGCGTCACGCTGGAAGCGACGGTTTCCAAGGGCACCTATATCCGCAGCCTGGCGCGCGATATCGCGCATGCCCTTGGAACTTGCGGACATGTTACCTATCTAAGGCGTACGCGCGCAGGCCCGTTCGGCCTGCAATCCGCGATTTCGCTGGACAAGCTCGACGAAATCGGTAAGGGCGCGCCACTTGCTGAAATACTTCTGCCGCTGGAGGCAGGGCTGGACGACATCCCGGCCCTCGATCTCCTCCCGGATGAGGCGGAAGCGGTCCGACAGGGCCGGCAATTGTCCGGGCTGACCATTCCTGATGGAACTGTCTGGGCGAAATGCGGCGGCAAGCCGATAGCCCTGATGGAGGTTTCGGACGGCGTGGCCAGGGTCCTTCGGGGCTTCAATCCCTAAACGATGTCGCGGAGTGAAACTATGTCGGTTACCGCCGAAAAGAAGCAGGAAATCATCAAGGACAACGCCCGTCAGACCACTGACACCGGCAGTCCCGAAGTCCAGGTCGCGATCCTGACCGAGCGTATTCGCAACCTGACCGAGCACTTCAAGGGTCACCACAAGGACAATCACTCGCGGCGCGGTCTGCTGGTGATGGTTAACAAGCGCCGTTCGCTGCTCGCCTACCTGAAGAGGAAGGACGTGGAGCGTTACAACGCGCTGATCCAGAAGCTCGGCCTGCGTAAGTAAGAGTTTCGCAAGGGCGGCCCCGACGGGCCGCCCTTGTCGCATTTGAAGCCTGTCATATCGGCTTCGATTCAAGGGCTGACCCCGCAATTCGGCAGGGTGGCCATGGGGCAGTAGCAAAGGCCCCGCACCGGACCGGGACGGTATCCCCGGCAGTAGGCCCCGCGCTGCAATACGGCACCGCGGGTTCATAAGGAAACTACATGTTCGACACCAAAACCGTATCGATTGAGTGGGGCGGAAAGACCCTCACCCTCGAAACCGGCCGCGTTGCCCGTCAGGCTGACGGCGCCGTTCTGGCCACCTATGGCGAAACCGTGGTGCTGTGCGCCGTGACCGCCGCCAAGAGCGTGAAGGAAGGGCAGGATTTCTTCCCCCTGACCGTTCACTACCAGGAAAAATTCTCCTCGGCCGGCCGCATTCCCGGCGGCTTCTTCAAGCGCGAACGTGGCGCGACCGAGAAGGAAACCCTGACCAGCCGCCTGATCGATCGTCCGATCCGCCCGCTGTTCCCCGAAGGTTTCTACAACGAAATCAACGTGATCTGCCAGGTCCTGTCGTATGACGGCGAGACCGAGGCCGACATGGTTGCGATGATCGCCGCGTCCGCAGCGCTGACCATTTCGGGCGTGCCCTTCATGGGTCCGATCGGCGGCTGCCGCGTCGGTTTCGTCGACGGCGAATACACGCTGAACCCCAAGCAGGACGCCGCTCTCGAAGACGGCCGCCTGGACCTGGTCGTCGCCGCCACGCAGGAAGCTGTGATGATGGTGGAATCGGAAGCCAAGGAGCTGACCGAGGAAGAGATGCTGGGTGCCGTCATGTTCGCGCATGACGAGTGCAAGAAGGTCATCGGCGCGATCATCGACCTGGCCGAGCAGGCTGCGAAGGAGCCCTGGGAGCTCAACATGGCGGACGACAAGTCGGCCATGAAGGAAGAGCTGCGCGGCATCGTCGGCAACGACATCGCGGCTGCCTACAAGCTGACCGACAAGTCGGCCCGTTCGAACGCGCTGAACGAAGCGCGCGCGAAGGCCAAGGCGCATTATGCCGAGGCCGATGGCCAGACGCAGATGACCGCCGGCAAGATGGTCAAGAAGCTGGAAGCCGAAATCGTGCGTACCGCCATCCTCAAGGACGGCCAGCGCATCGACGGACGCAAGCTGGATCAGGTTCGCCCGATCGAGGCGACCGCTGGCTTCCTGCCGCGTACCCACGGTTCGGCGCTGTTCACGCGCGGTGAAACGCAGGCGATCTGCACCACCACGCTGGGCACC
The DNA here is from genome assembly GCA_029936705.1 of Croceicoccus sp. Classification (GTDB taxonomy): domain Bacteria; phylum Pseudomonadota; class Alphaproteobacteria; order Sphingomonadales; family Sphingomonadaceae; genus Croceicoccus. The sequence continues at coordinate 3,003 of JAPYSD010000404.1, forward strand.
AAGGAATCAGAGCAGATGATCGACGGGCTGGAAGGCCTGACCTATTCGAGCTTCATGCTGCACTACAACTTCCCGCCCTATTCGGTCGGCGAAGTGGGCCGTTTCGGCGCCCCTGGCCGCCGCGAAATCGGCCACGGCAAGCTGGCTTGGCGCGCGCTGCACCCGGTGCTGCCCGCGAAGGACGACTTCCCCTATACCATCCGCATCCTGTCGGACATCACCGAGTCCAACGGCTCGTCCTCGATGGCGACGGTCTGCGGCGGCTGCCTGGCAATGATGGACGCGGGCGTCCCGATCACCCGTCCGGTGTCGGGCATCGCGATGGGCCTGATCCTGGAAGGCGACGAGTTCGCCGTCCTGTCGGACATCCTGGGCGACGAGGACCACCTCGGCGACATGGACTTCAAGGTCGCAGGCACCGAAGAGGGCATCACCAGCCTTCAGATGGACATCAAGATCGCCGGCATCACCAAGGAAATCATGGCCAAGGCGCTTGAGCAGGCGAAGGCCGGCCGTGCGCATATCCTGGGCGAGATGACCAAGGCGCTGGGTTCGGCCCGTACCGAACTGTCGGCCCATGCTCCGCGTATCGAGACGATGCAGATCGACAAGTCGAAGATCCGCGACGTCATCGGCACCGGCGGCAAGGTCATCCGCGAGATCGTTGCCGAAACCGGCGCGAAGGTCGACATCGACGACGAGGGCGTGATCAAGATCTCGTCCAGTGACGTCGCGCAGATCGAAGCGGCCCGCAAGTGGATCGAAGGCATCGTCGAAGAGGCGGAAGTCGGCAAGATCTACAACGGCAAGG
>JAPYSD010000405.1 GCA_029936705.1 Croceicoccus sp.
GAGCAAGTTCGGCTCGTCGATACGACTGAAGGCGTGCGGATCGATCTCGTGGATGACGCTGACTTTTCGATGTTCCAGCTCGGCACGACGGTTCTTACCGCCGATGCACGCGAGCTTCTCGGTGCCATCGCGGATGCGGCATCACGTAGCGATACGCTGATGACGCTGCGCGGTCATACAGATGCCCTTCCGTGGCGAGATGGGGTGACGGGCAATAACTGGTCGCTGTCAGCCGGACGCGCTGAAGCGACGCGCCTGGAGCTTCTACGCAATGGCATCGACAAAGGCCGCTTTACCCGGATCGAAGGCGTTGCGGACCGCGAACCGTTGATCGCGGACAATCCAAATGATCCGCGCAACCGACGGATATCGATAACCGTTCTGGATTAGGTTTGGTCTTGGCTCTTCGGATTATCGTGTAGACTGCAAGGCCCGACGAACCATACTGGGACGGTCGTCTGGCGGCTAGGCCGACAGCATCTTCGCAATTCCGGGAGCACGCACACCGCAACCGGTCACTTTGAGATCGCATGACGAACAGATCTGCGAAGTACCCTTGGAGGAATCGCCCGGCTTCGCGCCAAGGGGCTTCCCGTGCTCAGCTGGACGATCTGCTCGTCCGCTTCCTCTCCATCGAACTTAATCTTCAGCCTCGTTATCGAGAAAACTGGGTCTGCCGCGGTATCGCTCGATTAGCTGCATTGCAGAACTCGTGTTAAGCATAGCCAGAGAGACGCTCAAGCGGCGTTGGATGGTGTCGTCCGAAGGCAACTTGCCGGAGGCAAGACGCGGATAGGTTGCCGCTTCCCATGCCTCAAGAAACTTCGCTTCACTGATACGGAAAGTTTCCTCGAAATTATCGAGGTTTTGTCGATCTTCGCGTTCCTGATGTGCGTTTGGCTCGTCGATACACCATTCGAGCAATGTCGGTTCATTATGATCGTCGCTCCAGCGTTCGAAAACATCTCGAAGGACCGTGATTTCGTAACTCCGCTCGAGGCGATGCTTCAATTGAGCGATGATTGCGGAGCACGCGTGAAGGAGGTGCGCATCGATCCAGTGGATGGGCGCTTGCAGATCTAAGATGTCTTCGACACCTCGTATGATGAGTAGTTCGTTGGAAGGCCGGATTTTCAAATGAGCTCCCATGAGCATCCAATTTCGCCAGTCGGTATCTTTTGAAAGGCCCTTGGCGCTGCTATACCCAGTTGGGTGCCATTCGACGACGAGATTCCCCTTGGAAGTCATGAAGACTTGCAGATCAATCCTAGGCTTTGCTGGAGGAGCATTTTTTTCCGGCTTCGCTCGGCCAACATCTTGTGGTTGTATTGCCAGTATTTGCCGATATCGGCGATATTGGCCTCATTGAATGGAGCGGATAGCCCGTTCAATTCGCCCCAAACCTTTGATTGGTATTCATTGAAGTCATCTGGCGAAAGACCTTGTCGTCCAAGGTTGAGGCAAAGCTCGGCTATTGTGCTAGTGAAGCACGAATATTCGCTGATAGACAAGGTGATCGGCTTGGCGCGATCATACGGGGAATTATTGAAGCGAGACATTAGGAGGAATCAGTAAGAAGATTGTCGCTTTCTGTCCATAATCATTTATTCCGAACGGCAAATGAGCGAACGGCAGGTTGCGCCCAATTTCGGACGTTCGCGTTCGACCGGCTCAATGTCTGAAATGGGGTGGAAAGCAGACACGAGTGCAGATAGTCATCATCGGGCATGAGCGACTTCGAAAGCCATATTGACTCGCGGCCCAAGCTATCGAAGCTCCGGGTAATGAGCTTCTGGCTGCTTGGCATAGTAGCGGTGTTGGTTGTCAGTATCGCGTTGCAGGATACAGTCGGCATACCAGGGGAGACCACTCTGCGGATTGCGACTGCGGCAATCTGCCTGTTCTTCATCTACAAGCTTGGATTGGATTATCCGGGGGAGCGCTGGCCTCGCATCAGTCTTTGGGTTGCTCTGGTGGTTAACGCGGCTCTCTTCTTTACTCCGCTGATGGATCGCCCCATGTCGCGAGGAGAACTGATGATCTTCGCACTGCCGGACGCGGTAATCGTAATGACGGCTCGGATCGTCTCCTACCACGTCGCCGATGTGCGTCAGCGAGCCAACCGCCAGATGATGGTCCTTGGTCTTTTAGTCGCAATTGCGGGCTGCATTGGCATCCTGGGCCCGACTTGGATGCAAGTGCGCACCGCCCATGGAAGCAGCTTCGCCCGCTAATGGCAGCAATTGGGTCGTTAGCTGCCATCGCAAAGCGATGTTCGCAACGTCCGCTCCCCACCCGTTCCGGTCGTACTCGGATCTAAGGCACGGGACCCGACCAAGTCGCTTTGTCTGGCAATAGTGCGGCTATCTGTATGCCTCTTCTGAGTTGGATGATCGGTGGAGCGTCATGCGGCTTTGCTAATTGAGGTTCCGACAGTGTCGGTCGCGTCTGCAATTTCCAGCCTATTACGACCAGCAGACTTTGCCGCATATAGCGCCTTGTCGGCTTGGTCGAGCGCGAAGCGGACCGGTTGACCTGGCTCGAAGGCAGCGACCCCGAAGCTTGCACTCATTGCGACGTGATCTCCGATCGAGGGTGAGCGATAATGGTGGAAGCCGGTTCGAATGACCTCTGCCTGCTCGGCTGCTGCGTCTATGTCGACATCGTGCAGGATGAGCGCGAATTCTTCGCCGCCCATCCGTCCCACGTAATCCGCGAAGTGCGAGAGAATGCAGGCAAAAGCCTGGATTACCTCGTCGCCGACGGCGTGTCCGTAGACGTCGTTTACCGACTTGAAGTGATCAATGTCGGCCATGATGACAGCGCCAGGCGAGGTCGCAGGGCGATCGAGGATTTCGTCGAAAACCCGCCGGTTGAGAAGACCGGTAAGAGGATCGCGCTCGGCGCTTTGGCGATAGCCCGACAGGAGGTCGCCGACAATCTTGGCTACGACAATGAGCGCTAGACCCGAGGTGAAGAAGCTGAGGCAATGCATGAATACCTGCTCGAAGGTCAGCGGCTCCATGATCGGAAATGGCGTCGGCTGACCCAGCACGAGCGGAAACATCGGCACCCGAATGACGAGGCCGAGCAGTGATCCTGAACAAAGGAAGAGGAGAGCCGTGCCCAGTAGATCTCGGCTGCGCATCAGCCAGACCGACTTGATCGTATCAAAGAAGATGACGATCGCGGCGAGCTGGAAAGGTATGCACTGGAGGAAAAGGGGCGCGCGGATCGCGATGAGGAGAAGCGATAGGCTGATCAATGCACCAAATATCGCCTTCACACGCCTGCCGGTTTCGTTGAGGCTCATCGCTTGGCGGACCGCATGTGTGGCGAAGAAATAGGCGAAGGGCACAAGGAGGCTCAGCGCGATCATTCCGACAGCGGTCTCTGCCGCGAAACGGATTACGAGAGTTTCGATCCCGACGTCGACCATCGTAGCGGCCAGCCATGCGAGAGCCGATCCACTCTGGAGCGCATAATGCACGAAGAGGCAGCAGAGGCCGAGGCCCATGATGATGGCGAAAACCATCAGCGAGAGGTCTACCGTAACTTCCACTTCTGCCCTTCTGAATCCCGGCCGGTCGGTTCGCTCTATGCAGCGAAGATTTACATAGGTTTAGGACGCGGCGGTTTTCTTTTGCGTGTTTGAGGATGAGACAAAACAAAAGGCCCGGCGGAAAACCGCCGGGCCTTGAACGACCGCCCGGATCGGGGGGAACTTGATACGGGCAGCTGCCCTTGCGTCTTGCTTAGCGCAGGAGCGCAAGCACGTTCTGCTGGCTCTGGTTGGCCTGCGAGAGCATT
>JAPYSD010000006.1 GCA_029936705.1 Croceicoccus sp.
GGGCGGCGTACAATGGATGACGGCCGGATCGGGGCTGGTCCATGCCGAACTTTCCCCGGACACATTCAAGCGCGAGGGCGGCCCGCTGGAGATTCTGCAGCTGTGGGTCAACCTGCCCTCGCAACTGAAGATGGTCCGTCCCGCCTATACCGGGCTGCAGCGCAGCGACATTCCCGCCCCGGCGCTGGAAAATGGCGGCACGCTCGATCTTGTCGCCGGCAGCTTTGGCGGCAGTACGGGGCCGGTCACCTCTCTGACCAACATATTCATGTCCACTGTCCGACTGCCATCCGGCGCCAGCGTTACACTGCCGGCCCCTAGCGGGCGGTCGGTATTCTGCTATGTCGTTCGCGGCACCGTCCGCATCTCGGGCCGCGCCATCGATCGCTGGCAACTGGTCGAGTTCAACGACAACGGCGACACGGTGAATGTCACCGCGGAAACCGACGCTGTACTGCTGTATGCTCATGCCGACCCGATCGGTGAACCCGTCGTCGCGCATGGACCATTCGTCATGAACACCCACGAGGAAATCGCCGAGGCCATCCGCGATTATCAGGCCGGCCGCTTCGACAAGCCTGCGCTTGCGCCTTGATGATTGGCCTTCATCAGCGCCCTACGATCTCTTTTCAGTAAGATTTCTTGATCGCGGAAATCGAGATGCGTTCTGAAGCAATCCAATCGTATCCTGGCACTGGCGCCAGCAAGACAATGATCTTAAACGAAAGTTGCTGAATCGGGCCGACGATTGGCGTCCCAAGTTAACGGAAGCAATTCGACCCCAAATCCGGTCCTGAAAAATATTCGCCAACCTGCATCCAATCCCTTGAAGGCTTCGTAGCTTCTTGCGGGAGATGTTGCGGTTGCCGCCCATTTGGACATTTCGGCTCCGCCGCATCGTGAACTCAGCGAGAGGGAGCAATGCCGTGCAGAACTGGAAGAAACTGACAATAGCGGGAGCGGGGCTGGCAGCCGCCACCGGCGCGGCGCTGGTCGTACCGGGGCTTGGCGGCATTGCCGCTGACCACCTCGACCCGCCCGCCCGGACCGACCCCAGCGTCGATTCGACCCCCGACCGTGCCGCCGACATTGCGGATCTTTACGCATTCCACACCGACACCTCGGTCGTGCTGGCCCTGACCTTTGCAGGTCCGCAGGCCACCAGCGAACCGGCGACTTATGACCGTGACGTGCTGTACACCATCAATGTCTCGAACGCCGGAGAACGCACGGATGCCGAGATTCCGATCCGCGTCCGCTTCGGACCCGGCAGCGGGGACGGCCAGTATGGCGTCAGGGTCGAGAACATTCCCGGCGTGAACGGCGCGGTGACCGGCCCTGTCGAGCAGATGCTGTCGCAGGACGGCGTCAAGGTCCAGGCGGGCCTGTTCGACGATCCGTTCTTCTTCGACCTGCAAGGGTTCAAGGACACCGCCGCGACCGGCACGCTGATGTTCGACAACACCCGCGATTTCTTCGCGGGCCAGAACCTGACGGCGGTCGTCATCGAGATTCCCCGCGATCGCATCGCCAATGGCGCGAACCCCATCGACGTATGGGCAACGACCGCGCGTTTCGGAGGACAGCTGTGATGAAAGCTCCATTTACCCGTTCGAACGGTAACCGCATCGGCCGCCTGACCATGGCGGCACCCGTTGCCCTTGCCATCGTGCTTGCCGGTTGCGGCGACAATGACGGCATGGCAGGCGATGATCCGATCATGGCCCCGGCGCCTGCGCCGGCGCCAGCGCCGACACCGACGCCTTCGCCCATGCCGACCAGCTATGACGTGACGGCCTGCCTGACGCAGGAAGTCGCGCCCGGGGTCAGCGTGGCCGATCTGATCGTGCCCGATACGCTGACGCTGGACTTGTCGGCACCGTCCGGTTTTCCGAATGGTCGGCGTCTGCCCGATCCGGTCATCGACGTCACGCTGGCCGTGATCTTCCTCGACCTGGGCGTGCATAGCCCGACCACGCTGGCAGAGGTGCCGGTCAATCCGCCGGGCAACGATGTCCAGTTCCGGCCGAACTTCCCCTATCTTGCCGCGCCGCAGGGCAGCCCGCCGCTTGCGTCCGGGGGTAGCAATTTCGACTTCCGCATGGATGCGCCGGGCGATTATGTCCGTGTCGACCGCATCGGCATGCCCGCGGTGTCGACTGCGCTGATCGGGTCCGACATGAAGACGGCCTATAACGATGCCGACCCGGCAGACGACGCCGCCGGAGACTTCGTACCCGAACTGACCGAGCAGCTGACCGGTCTGACGAATGCACTGGCCGACGACCTGATCGGGCTGGGGCTGACTCCCTGCGCGATGGAGGCCAGCTGATCGACGAGCTTGATGTGGGCGGAGCCGATACGATGAAGAATCCCGAAGCGTCCGTATCGGTAACGCCTGCATTGGGGGCAAGGGGCAGGCGGTCCGCGCGAATTCCGCGCGTGGCTGTCCTGCTTCTTGCGCCGCTCGTCGTTGCAGGATCCGTCATCCTGCTGGAAGGCCGGATCGCACCGATGGTCGAGAGCGAACCCGATCCGGTTAAAATCGCTCCTGCCATTCTTTCCGGGCCGATGCAGGGCCCGGCCAATTTCAGTTCATTGATGGAAGAAGCCGAGAGCCGCGTCACGCTGGGGCGCGAGCGCGTGTCGAAGGGGCCGGGCGAATGGCTGCGGGCGGAAACGCTGGCGGCTGGCCTGCTGGCGCGTTTCGACCTCGACAGCGATTACGCCGACCTGGCCGAGGCGCAGAAGGTGCTGGCCGATGCGCAGGCGATGGCGCCTGCTGGTTCGGGACCCAGCCTGCGCCGCGCGGTGGCCGCGATGAAGGCGCATGATCTTTCGCTGGCCGAACGCCAGCTTGCCATTTTCAGCGACCAGGCGGTTCCGCCGCCCGCTGCCGACCGCGCAGAGGTGCTGGCCATGCGCGGCGACATCGCCTTCTATCGCGGCGACCAGGGCACCGCCGATCAGTTCTATCGCCGCGCACACGAAACCGATCCCTCCGCCCCCCTGAATTGGCGGCAGGCGGTCCTGGCCCTTTCGCGCGCCGAGTTCGATCACGCTATCGAATCCTTCGCGCAGGTGGCGGGACAAAAGGCGACGCCGTTCACGCGGGCGCGCATCGCGCTTCGCATCGGCGCGGCCGAAAGTGCGCGGGGCAACTGGGACCGCGCGGAGCAATTCTATCGCGCCGCCGACCGGTTCTTCCCCGGCTACTGGCTGACCAAGGCGCACATGGCCGAAGCGTGTGCGCTGTCCGGCGATACGGACAAAGCCGCCACCCTTATGACGCAGGCGGCCAATCTGTCGAACGCGCCCGAGGCGATGGACGCGCTGGCCATGATCTACCGCGCCAAGGGCGATCGGACGCAAAGCCGGGCATGGGCCGAGCGGGCGGGCGCCATCTGGGCCGAACGCCTGCAGCAAAGTCCCAAGGCGGCGCAGGCGCACGCGGCGGAACACGAACTCGCCTTCGGCTCGCCCGAACGCGCGCTGGAACTGGCCGAGCATAACCTGAATGCGCGCCCTTATGGCGAGGCCCGGCTGCTCTACGCCAATGCGCTGATCGCGACCGGCCGGGTCGAGGCTGCCCGCGCCGAACTCGCCGCGGCCGAGCGTGAGGGATGGCGCAGCGCGCCGCTCTATGCCGCGATGGCCAATGCCGCGGCTATGGCCGGCGATACCGAAGGCGCGGCCCATGCGCGCGAGCAGGCGCTGGCGATCAATCCAAGGATCTTCGCGTCAGAGGCGCGGCTGGCTTGGTTCGGTCACGGATGAGGACTATCTGGCGCCTTTTGGTCGTCTGGCTGGCGCTTGCGCTGGCGCAACCCGCATTCGCGCATCTGACGCCGAACAGCGAGATCACGCTGGAGGTCGAAGGGGACGCGGTGACAGCCGACGTCATCATTCCGCTATCGGAATATGCCTATGCCACCGGCAACGCGACAAGCGGCGATCCCGCGTCGATCCGCGCGGCGCGCGCCTATCTGAACCGGCATTTTTCGCTGGCGGGCGAGGGTGGGCAGACTTGGCCCAGGCAGGTCGAGACGCTGCGCTTCGCGCAGGTGCAGGGCCCGCCCGACCTGTTGGCAACAGTCCGTTTCACGCCGCCGTCAGGTGCCGCGGACAAGCCTTTCACCCTGCGCTGGTCCGCCGTCATCCAGGAAGTGCCAGACCATTTCGCGCTCGTGGTCCTGTCGGTGGGCGGCGACAAGCGCGTGGTCGGTGCGCTGAGGCACGATCAGCAAGAGATGATCGTCGAACCGGCACCGTCCGCGACAGGTGCGTTCGTCGATGCGATCCGGCTGGGCGCGGCCCATATCGCGGAGGGTTACGACCATCTTCTGTTCCTGCTGGCGCTGCTTCTGGCCGCACCCATGGTCGCGCGCGGCCACAGATGGGCCGGTATTCGCACCATGCGTGACACGTTTGCGCGCCTGACGCGCATCACGCTGGGCTTCACGCTGGGCCATTCGGTCACGCTGGTCCTGGCCGGGTTGACCGCGATCACGCTGCCATCCGCCCCGGTCGAGGTCGCGATCGCGTTCTCCGTCGTGCTGACCGCCGTTCACGCGATCCGGCCCCTGTTCGCTGGACGCGAGGCGCTGGTGTCCGTCGGTTTCGGACTGATCCACGGCTTGGCCTTTGCGACCCTCGTCGCCGAGGCCGATGCGCAGCTGGCGCATAATCTGCCCACGCTGCTGGGCTTCAACGTCGGGATCGAGCTGGTGCAACTGGCCGTGCTCGTGGTGGCGGTGCCGCCCTTGCTGCTGCTGGCAAGGCGTCCGAATTTCACGCTCTACCGCACGGCGGCGGGGGCCGCGATCGCGGTCTGCGGCGGGTGGTGGCTGGTGCAGCGGATCCCGCTGGCGCTCGCCTGATCGCTTGCCTCTTGTAAAGGCGTGGAAACGGGGTAGGTTCGCCCTATGCAAACGGGGCACACGGGGGTGGCGGCGCAGCGACGCCAGGCGCTGGTCGCAGCAGTGCAGCAGGTCGCGCGCGGCGACCGCGAGGCGTTGAAGACCGTGTACGACATGACTTCCGCGAAACTGCTGGGCGTGATCCTTCGCATCGTCCGCGACCGCGAAACTTCCGAAGACGTATTGCAGGATGTATATATCAAGGTGTGGCGCCGTGCAGGCCGCTTCGATCCGGGCCGTTCCAGCCCGGTGACATGGCTGTGCGTGATTGCCCGCAACGCCGCGATCGATTGCGCGCGCCGCCAGGGCCGCAGCGAACCGGTCGTGACCGAACCGGCCGAGGCGATGGACGAGATCGAGGACGATACGATCGCCGCCGACGACCTGCTCTGCGACATGGAAGACCATGAACGCGTGCGCCGATGTATCGAGCAATTGCAGAACGAACACCGCAACACCATTCGCCTCGCCTTCTTCGACGGGCTGAGCCATTCGCAACTCGCCGAACGCATCGGCGCCCCGCTGGGTACGATCAAGAGCTGGATCAGGCGCGGCCTTGCCAGCCTGAAGGGGTGCATGGGCGGTGAGTGACGAGATGCCCCCGATCGGCCCCGAAGGCACCGACCCCGACATGCTGGCGGGCGAGATGGCGCTGGGCGTGCTGGAAGGCGACGCCCTGGCCGAGGCGGAGCGCCGCATGGCCGACCGCGCCTTTGCCGAAGAGGTCGCCTGGTGGCGCGTCCGCCTTGGCGCGCTGTCCGAACTGGCCCGTCCGGTCGAACCGTCCGAAGGCGTATGGCGCGCGATCAGCCTGCACCTGGATGCCGATGGGCACCAGGGTGCCGACGTGCACCGCCTTCCGCCCCCGCGCGAGCGGCGCGGTCCTTCGGGCTGGAGCATCGCGACCGCGCTGGCGGGCCTGGGCGCTGCCGCCGCCGCGATCGCGCTTTATGTCACCACCACCGGTCCGGCCCCCGTGGCTCCGCCGGTCGAGGCGCCCGCGGCGCAGCCGGTACTGATCGCGCAGCTTCAGGGCGAGGACGGCGCAATGCGCCTCGCCAGCGTGATCGACCCGTCGACGGGCCGCCTCTCGCTCTCGATCGAGGGGCTGGCCGCCGAAGCGGGCAGGTCACCCGAGCTTTGGGTCGTGCCCGACGGCGGCGCGCCGGTATCGCTGGGCCTGATCCCGCAGACGGGCAGCGCGGAACGCGAACTGTCCGCCGAGCAGGCCGGATTGCTGGTCCCCGGCGCCACGCTGGCCGTGACGTTCGAGGATGCCGCAAGCGCGCCCCATGCCGCACCCACGCCGCCGATCGTCCTGGCCGGTACGCTGGACCGCGTCTGACCTGATTTTCCCGCTCGCCGGTGAAGTTGCGCAGACCGCGCAATAAATTTTCTCGCCCCCGCGCATCCAATGCGCATCAGCCATCGTAACTGCTCCCGATCGCGCAACGACGCGCGGTCGGCGCGGCACACTGCCGCCGGGGACAGTCAAGGGGCGATATCCATGTCACTGCATTCATGCCCGCTTCCTGCCGCCGGCACGCCAGGTGCTGCGTCCATCTGGTCCGCATGATGGAAGAGGAACACAGTATGACAAGCACTCACACCCGTAAGGTCGCGCGTTTCATTACGGTCAGCGCCGGCGCGATGATCGCGGCGATGGCCATGCCCGCCGCAGCGGAAGAATGCGTCCTTGACGACGATACCGTCCAGGGCGCCACCAGCACCGGCGTCGATGCGCTGGCCTGCGGCACCGATGCCGAAGCGAATGGCGAAGGCAGCATCGCCGTGGGCGGCGAGGCGAGCGCCACCGGCGTCGATGCCACCGCGGTCGGCTATGAAGCCGTGGCCGAGGGCAATTCGACCGTCGCACTGGGCGGCGAATCCGTGGCGACCACGCCGGGCGCGACTGCGCTGGGCTGGCAGTCGCAGGCGACCGGCGCGATGGGCACTGCGGTCGGTCACCAGACCACTGCATCGGGCGACCAGTCCTTTGCCGGCGCGGAAGACGCGGTGGCATCGGGCAGCAATGCCATCGCCATCGGCAACACCGCGCTGGCCGATGGCGGCGATGCCATCGCCATCGGCGGCAACCGCGACGGTGACATGGGCGCCGCGACGGTAGCCTCTGGCCCCTCGACCACGGTGGTCGGCGGACAGGCGCAGGCCATGGGTCCGGGCGCGACCGCATACGGCTGGCGCGCGGCGGCAAGCGCCGAACGCGCCACCGCGCTGGGTCACCTGGCGACGGCGCAGGGCGTCCGCTCGGTCGCGGTGGGTGAAAATGCCGACGCGCAGACCGACAATGCAACCGCCATCGGCAATGAAGCGATCGCCAATGGCATCGACGCGCTGGCAGTCGGCGACACGGCGATGGCCATGGGCAATTCCACCACGGCGGTCGGCGGCGAATCCGTGGCCACCACGCCCGGCGCGACCGCTCTTGGCTGGCAGGCCCAGGCAACCGGCGCGATGGGCACGGCAGTCGGTCACCAGACCACCGCATCGGGCGACCAGTCCTTTGCCGGTGCCGAGGATGCGGTGGCATCGGGCACCAACTCGATCGCGATCGGCAATACCGCGCTGGCCGAAGGGGGCGATTCCATCGCCATCGGCGGCAATCGCGACGGCGACATGGGCATGCAGACCATCGCCACCGGCCCCTCGACCACCGCGGTCGGCGGACAGGCGCAGGCCATGGGCCCGGGCGCGACTGCATACGGTTGGCGGGCACAGGCCAGCACCGAGCGTGCCACCGCGCTGGGTCACCTGGCCACGGCATCGGGCACCCGTTCCACCGCTGTCGGCGAAGCGGCCACGGCGTCGGGCGAAACCTCGGTCGCCATCGGCAACATGGCATCGGCCAGCGGCACCAACTCGGTCGCGATCGGCAATGGCGCCACGGCGACCAATGACGGGCAGGTCGTGATCGCCTCGCTCGACGCCAGCACCGCATCGCAGACCGGTCCGGTCTCGGTCGTGACGGCGGACAGCAACGGCACCATCGGGCTCAGCACCACGCCGGGTCTGACGGGGCTGGCCAGCTTCAACGACGTGCAGATGAACTCGGCCGCGATCGCGTCCAACACCAGTGCGATCGGCATGAACTCGACCGCGATCGGGATGAACTCGATGGCGATCACCGAATTGCAGGGCCAGACCGCGCAGCTGTTCGACCTGGCGGACGAGAACCGCCGCGACATCCGCAAGGCGAACGAGGGCGTCGCGATGGCGCTGGCGATGGACTCGCCGGTGATCCTGCCGGGCCAGAGCTACGGCGTGTCGGGCGGCTTCGGCTATTACGGAGAGCGTACGGCAGGCACCGCGGCCTTCGCGGCCCGCGTGGGTTCGGCTGCTTCGGTCTCGGCCGGTGTCGGCGTCGGCTTCGACAGCGGAGAGGTTGGCGCAAGGGCTGGTTTCCAGTTCGGCTGGTAACAAGGCCAACCGGCTGCAGGGTCTTCCTGCGGACCAGGAAGGAGGTCGGGGGCTTGTCTCCCGGCCTCATTTCTTTTGGCGGAGCGCACGCCTGGTCACGCAACGGAAGGCAAATCCTTCGCCAGTTAGCGCCTTGTTAATTCTTCTGGCGCCGGTAGGATGGCCGCCAATGACTTCCTTGCAGAGCGATCAACCGGCGGACGAACCGTCGAAGCATCCGGGCGATTATTTCGCAGAGGTGTGGCGGCGCCAGCAGCAGATCCTTGGCCGGGTCGCACTGGGCGGAGACCGCGAGGCGATCCTGGCCGACATCGTCAGGATCGCCGAGGAACAGACCGGTGACGGGATGCTGGCCTCGATCCTCCTGCTGTCCGAAGATGGCGAGCACCTCGTCATGGGCGGCGCGCCGAGCCTTCCCGACGATTACAATGCGGCAATCGAAGGCATGCGGATCGGACAAGGCGAAGGGTCCTGCGGAACCGCGGCCGCGACGGGCGATGCGGTGTTCGTCGCGGACATCGCCACCGATCCGCTATGGGCCGATTTTCGCGAACTGGCATTGTCCCACGGTCTGTACGCCTGCTGGTCGGTGCCGATCAAGGCGGGCGACGGCAGCGTCCTTGGCACCTTCGCGAACTATTACCGGGAGTCGAGGGAGCCCTCTGAGCTCGACCGCGAGATTATCGAGGCAATTGCGCTGACGACCTCCATCGCGGTCGAACGCATGCGGCTGGAACGCATGCGCAACCGCGCGGAAGAGGCCAAGGCGCTCGTGCTGGAAGAACTGCAGCACCGGGTGAAGAACGCGTTCTCGCTCGCGCAGAGCCTGATCAATCTCAACGTTCCCGCCGCGCTCAGTGCGCGGGACCTGGCGGACAAGGTCAATGGCAAGCTGCGGGCGATCGCATCGGCGCAGGACCTGATCATCGTGCGCAACGCGGCTGGCCGGTCGGACGAGATGACCTCGATCCGCACCCTGCTGGCCACGATCCTGGGGCCGCTGGGATATGCCGACGTCGAAGACCGGATCAGCCTGGACGGCGAAGACCAGACGGTTGATGCGCAGTCGCTGTCGGGGCTGGCGATGATCTTCCACGAACTGGCCACCAACGCGACGAAATACGGCGGGCTGAAGGATGCCGAGGGCAGGGTGGCCATCACCTGGACGACCAGTTCCGACGGCCTGAAGATCAACTGGACCGAAAGCGGCGGACCGGCGACGACGAAGCCCGAAAACCAGAGCTTCGGGACGAGGCTTGTCACCTCGACCATCCGGCAGCTTGGGGCGAGCATGGAATATGACTGGCTGGCCGAGGGGCTTGCCGTCACCATCACGCTGCCGCGCGTATCGGCGGCCTGAACAGGGCGGCCTAAACGGGACCGGTCAGGATTGGGAAGTCAGGATTCGGACGGGCGCGCCAGCATCTCCTTGATCGCCGTCTGAAGCGTTTCCAGCATGTAGGGCTTTGTATAGAAGCGCGAATTGGCCGGCAGCTCGCTCATGCCCAGGGGGTTCTTGCCCGAGGTCACGATGATCGCGATGGCCGGCCAGTTGCGTTCCACCTCATGTGCCAGCATCAGCCCGTCGATTTCGCCGGGCATGTCGACATCGGTGAAAACCAGGTTCACGCGTTCGGCGCCCTCGATCGCGGCAAGCGCTTCGCGGCCCGTGGCGGCCTCCAGCACGATATAGCCTTGCGCGGTAAGGTAATCGGCGACGTCCATCCGAATGAGAATCTCGTCCTCGACAACGAGGATGACCGTCTGGGGGGTTGGCATGAGAGATCCGACTTTCGCGTTGATCCCTCCGCCTTATGGAACGACATAGCTGGAACGGTCCGGACTACGCGGCAGTTCCCCGAATATTGAAGCCAGGGAGCTCGCGAAATCCTTGCGCGCAAATAATGGCTTCCTTCCGGCAGGTTGCATGTAGTCCGGCGATCACACTCCGTTCGCATTGCGCCAAAGCGCAGAGCGTTCTCACCGCAGATAGGGCCGAAGCTTGCGAAAGGCCTTACCGCTGAGGTCGAGCGGGCTTGGCGCCAGCGAGAATTTCGCCCCCAGCCAGCCCAGCTCTTCCGCGCCCTTGCGCCCGCGCAACACGTCGAAGGCATGTTTCGCATCGGAAAGGTGAAATCCCGAAACCAGCGCGCTCGATTCGTCGTTCAGTGCTTCGCGCGAGAGGCGCACGGACTTGCGGATGGTAAGCAGCGCTTCCCGCGTCGGCATTTCGAGGAATTCGTCGGTGAGCGCGCGAAAGGCCGCGGCGCAGGTCTGCGCATCCGGGAATGCCTGCATGTAGAGCGGCGCCCATTCGCGCACGAAGGCCTGCGTCTCGTCCGCGATCTCCTGCCGGACCGCGACCTCGTCGGGCTTCATCGGCTGCAGGACGGGCCGGGCCTGCCCGTCCTCGCCGAATTCGAAGCCCTTGCAGGTGCCTTCGGGCGCCATGCCGAAGAGATGCTCCGCCACTGTCGAGTGGTGCCACAGCGCTGGCTGGGGCGCCGTGCGCCGATGGGCGACATTCAGCTCGATCATCGATTCCGCGCGGCCAGCCTCGAGGAAGCTGCGCCGGGTCTCGCTGAGATAGAGGTAGAGGCCCCACATCCGCTGCTCGGGGATCAGGGACTGCAGCGCGGTCTGGACGTTGAGGTGCCAGCCGATGTCGACGATGGCGGGCGATCCGCCGCCGATCAGCCCGGTGCTTGCGAAATACTGCCGCGCCGCGCGCCGCATCTCCTCGGCGCAGGCGAGTACTGCCTGGCCTTCCTCGCATTCGGCGAGCACGCCGGTGAAGCGTTCGAAATCGCCCGCGCCCAGCGCCGCATCCGGTGCAAACCCGTCGCACATCGCCTGCATCGGCGAAGACAGCGCGGCCCGGTCGAGCTTCAGATAGCGCAGCAGCTTGCCGATCGTCAGGTCGCCCGGCTGGTCGAAGATCCAGTGCAGATCGGCCTGCAGGTCGCGAATGGCCGCGAAATAAAGCGAATAGCGCGAGCCATAGACATAGTGGCTTGCGACGTCGGTCAGGCCCGCCTGCGTCAAATGGCTGGCCGCGAGGAAAGGCAGATAGCCGTCCCGCGCCATGAAATAGAGCCGGTCGATCCCGCTTTCCTCGGCCCGCCTGATCGTCCAGAGCGCCCACAGCAGCGAGGCAGGGCCCAGGAAATCGGATACGAGCCGGTTTCCCTTCCCCCGCTGGTCGATGCGCCCGCCGCGCACCGAACCGACCAGGATGGAACGGGGCAGCCGCGGCACGGTCAGCGCATCGTTCAACCGCTTTTCAAAGCCGTTCAGCCGGTGCCCGCGATAATGCCGCGTCTGCCAGCCGAGCGAACGCGGCTTGCGGTGATCGGAATGCCGGTGATCGCCCGTCATCGCATAGTCGGACGCCTTGCCGCCCAGCTTGGCCATCAGATGGTGGTAGAGATCGCCGTCATGCTTGGTCTTGTCGTGCGTGCAGGACACGAAGATCCGGTCGCCGGGCTGCATGATGCCATGCTCTTCCAGCACGGAACGCAGGAATTGTTCGGGCAGGTACATGTCGGAGACATAGACGATGCGGCGGCCTTCGTCGCGGCGCGTCGCGATCTCGGCAGCGATCTCGGCGTTGGGATAGAGCAGCTCGCGCTCGCACTCCAGCTCGGCCGCGATCGCCGCATCCTTGCCGTTTTTATGAGGGCCGCCGCCATCCTGGCCGTCGCCGACCATCCAGGTCAGCTCGTCCCAGATCGCATCAAGCGTCGTTTCGGTCTGGTCCTTACGGGCGTGCCGTTCGGCGACGATGCGCGCCGATACGAAGGCATCTTCGCAAATGCCGTTCATCTTGTCGGGCAGGGCCCTGGCAAGCCGGTGGTACATCAGCCGGAAGACATCGGTGGGATCGACGACCTTGCGAAACAGCACCGTGTCGAACAGGTCGAAACAGGCAAACCTTTCCGACCCCTCAACTTGCACGCGCTCTTCTCGCAAGGCGCGTATTTGCGGCTGTAACGAATTTTCCTGCACGCTTTTCGACACTCACAGTCACTGGCACTGACGCTCGGCCGAACATCAGCGCGGGGGCCCTTACGATCAAGCGGCTTTTAGAACTACGCCCTTTTTGAACCGTAAACCGTTCGCGATTTGATCACTGCGCACCCGACCCTAATACAAACATGAGTGTTTGTTTTATGCCCGCCTACCTATCCTGACCAAGGACAGACAAGCCGAACGAAATCGGCTGACATGGTGGGAGAGAGCGGATGACGAAGGCATGGCACTTCTGTTTGGGTGCGTCGGCGATGGTACTGGCATCGGTCCAGGCGCAGGCGCAAGCGGTCAGCAACGAACCCGGCGAGACGAGCGTTCCGGCAGAAACCCCAGCCGCGGGGGTGACCGAGATCGTCGTCACCGCGCAAAAGGAATCGCAGAACCTGCAGGACGTGCCGATCTCGGTCACGGCGGTCACGGGCGAGATGATCGAGGACGCGCAGATCAACAATATCGCGGACCTGTCGAATTCGATCCCGAACGTGCAGATCAACACCTTTTCCAACTCGCCGGATTCGGCGGTCTTCACGATCCGCGGCGTCGGCGTGAACGATGCCGATCCCTATGTCGGCACTACGGTGTCGGTCGTGGTCGACGGAGTGGTCGTAGGCGTCAACACCGCGGCGCTCCTCTCGCTGTTCGATATCGAGCGGGTGGAGGTGCTGCGCGGCCCGCAGGGCACGCTGTTCGGTGCCAACACCACCGGCGGCGTCATCAATGTCATCACCAAGCAGCCCACCGGCGAATTCGGCGGCGATGCCCAGTTCGTCTATGGCAATTACGGGCAGATCGAGGCGAACGCATCGCTGAACTTCCCCATCGGCGAGCAATTCGCCGGCAAGGTCAGCGTGCTGCACAATTCGATGGACGGCTATTTCCGCAACTACCTGGATGGCAAGCGCATTGGGGAGCGCAACATCACGACCTTCCGCGGCTATCTGCAATATGACGGCACGGATTACGATGCGACGCTGATCGGCGAATATGTCCGTTCGCGGGGCGGATCGCAGACCGGCATATTGATCGCAGGTCCGGGCGAGCTTTTCTACACGCCGGGCGAGACCGAGGATCCCTTCGATTTCAGGCGCGGCCTGTCGGACGACCAGCCCGATTCCAACGACCGCGATACCTATTCGCTGACGCTGACGCAGAACCTCGACACGTCGATCGGGACGCTGACGTCGATCACCAGCTACCGCGAATATGACAATCTGCTTTTTTCGGACGACGATGCGACCACGCGCGTCCTGCTGCAGACACGCCGCGACACCAACCATCACCAGTTCAGCCAGGAACTGCGCAATCTGGTCGATATCACCGACAGCACCCGGCTGATTGCGGGCGTCTTCTATTTCGAGCAGCAATATACCCTCGACCAGGCGGGCAAGCTGGACGGGTTCCTGCCCGGCCTGGGCCAGCCGCAGACGCAGGCGCAGAAGAACAAGTCCTATTCCGCGTTCGGCCAGGTGTACCAGGACCTGACCCCCGAACTGACGCTGCAGGCGGGCATCCGCTATAGTCACGAGCGGACCAGCGCGACATCGACCACGGCCAACACGATCAGCCCCGATGGCGGTCCCGCATCGTTCGATGATCCGCTGATCCCGGGATCGCTGATCACCGCGTCGGGCAAGGAAAGCTGGGACAATGTCGGCTACAAGGTCGGGCTCGACTACCAGCCTTCTACCGACCTGCTGCTGTACGGCTATTACGCGCGCGGCTTCAAGTCGGGCGGGTTCACGGGCCGCATCGCGATCGCGCAGGACCTGGGGCCATACGATCCCGAGACGCTCGACACCTTCGAGGTCGGCGCGAAGGCCGACCTGCTGGACCGGAGGCTCCGCCTGAATTTCGCGGCATTCCTGAACAACTACGACGACATGCAGGTGGTGCAGAACATCACCTATCCCTCGGGCGCCAATTCCGCGTCGATCGCCAATGCGGGCAAGGCGGAGACCAAGGGCTTCGAGCTGGAGGCGACCGCGGTGCCAGCCGACGGGCTGACGCTATCGGGCTCGCTCGCCTATCTCGACGCCAAGTACGAGGAATATGACACGCTGGTGCTCGACGCCGCCACGGGCGGGCTGGTGCCGGTGTCCTATGCGGGCAACAATTTGATGAACTCGCCCGAATGGAACGCCGCCATCGGCGCCAACTGGCAGGGGCGAGTCGGGCCGGGCGAGCTGAACGCGAACGCGCAATACACCTACACCAGCAGCAAGTTCACCAGCTATACCAACCTGCCGGTGGAGCGCGTCGATGCGATCGAGCTGGTCAATGCCAGCGTGCGCTGGAGCCCGGACAACTCGGGGCTGGAGTTCGGGGTCTGGGTCCGCAACCTGTTCGACGAGGAATATTTCAACCAGAAGCTCAACCTTGCGGGGATCGGCACGCTGGCCTCGGTCGGTGCGCCGCGCACCTATGGCATCGACGCCAGGTTCAGCTTTTAAGGCGGGAAAGGGCGCGGAATCATGACCGGTGCGAAGCGACAGGGCGGGTGCCTGTGCGGCGCGGTGCGCTATGAGGTAGCGTGGCCGCCGATGATGCTAGTCACCTGCGCCTGCACCAATTGTCAGAAACAGTCGGGGGCGGCCGCCTCGGTCGTGGGAGCGGCCGCCCGCGATGCGCTGGTGCTGACCGGAAAGCTCAAGACATACGAGGACCGCGCCGCCAGCGGCAACGCGGTCTATCGCCAGTTCTGCCCGGAATGCGGTTCACCCATCCTGACCGATACGGAAGCGGCTCGCGAAGGGGGGCTGATCTTTTTCAAGGCGGGCACGCTGGACGATACGTCGGACCTGATGCCGACGATCCATTGCTGGACGTCGAGCGGGCAGGGCTGGATGCATTACCCGCAAGGCGACACCATCATGGAGCGGCAGGAAGGGCTGGGCTGAAGATCCGGCTCGTCGTCAGCCATTCAGCGTGATGTGGCACTCCACGCCCTGGGGCGCGAAGACCTGGCGGGTGGTTCCATCCGCGGCCAGCACCCTGCCGATCAGCACCGATCCGAACCCCTGGGGCCTGTCCGCCTGGACCGGGGGGCCGCCGCGCTCCTTCCAGTCGATGTCGATCGTCCCGTCCGAACCGGTGATCTGCACGTCGACCCGGCCTTCCTGCGAAGACAGCGCCCCGTGCTTCATCGCGTTGGTCAGCAGTTCGTGATAGATCAGCGCAAGGTTCTGGCTGGCCGATGGCGTCAGGGGCGTTTCATCAGTCGCCGTGATAGCGACGCGGTCCTCGATCCCGCTGAATGCCGTCAGTTCGGTCCGCAGGATGGCCGCCGGCATCATCGAGGCAGGCGCATCCTCCACCAGCAACTGGTGCGTCCGGGCGAGCGCGCCGACCCTGCCTTCCAGCGCCTGCGCGAATGACGGGATGTCGCGTGCGCCGCGCGCCGATATGCTGATCATCGACTTGATCATCGCCAGCATGTTGCGGACCCGGTGGCTGAGCTCTCCGGTCATCAGCCGAAGCCGCGCCTCGTCCTGCTTGGATTCGGTGATGTCGATCACGTGTCCGATCAGCTTGACGACCTTTGACCCGGCGTCTTTCAATGGGCGTCCCGCCGCCCTGATCCAGCGCTTTTCGCCGATGGCGGTCAGGATCTGGCATTCGAACGACCATTCGCGGTCCTGTTCGATGGCGGTTCTCTGCAGATTGTCGACCCGCGCCCGGTCGTCATCGACGATATGCTCGAGGAAGCGGTCATAGCTCCATGACGCGAGCGGCTGGTCATAGCCGAAGATACGATCGTGCGTGAAATTCCTGACGGCCTGGCCGGACTGAAGCTCAAGCTCCCAGATCCCGATCTGGCTGGATTCCAGCACCAGCCGCAGATGATCGGCACTTCGCTTTTCGAACGGCTGCAAGTCTGACATCAAGATTGTCCTACGCCTCTCGTGCGGCGCTGTCACCTGTGCAGCATGAGAGGATCGGCCTGTCGTTCACTGGCGCTTCTCCCGCTCTACCGCCATGCGAAAGGGGAACCTGTGCGTCAGCCGGTACTGATCCGGCGCAAGACCCGCGCGGCCCAGGATATCGGCCCACTCGGCGCGGCGGAACGAGCGCGCGATCGAAAGCTGCCCGTCCTCGCGCACGATGCGGTGCACCCCCATGGCGCGGGCCAGCAGCGGATAGGTTTCATACGCGAACCGGTGCCGGTGCAGGTCGCCGATCACCCAGCCGCGCCGCGCGGTGCTTTCCATGTGGCGGATGAAGCCCTGCAACTGGTCGCCGGTCATGTGATGCGCGACCTGGCTGCTGATGATGTAGTCGAAGCGTTCCGGCTGGTCGGCATAGTCGCCGGTCCTGAAATCGATCTCCACCCCGGGCCCCGTCGCGGCGCGGGCGATGGGCGCGCTGCGGGGATTGAGGTCGACCCCCACCAGCGTCGCCGTGATGCCCCGCCGCCGGGCCCAGCGGGCGATGATGCGCAGCATGTCGCCCTGTCCGAACCCCACGTCCAGCAGCGAGAAGGACGATAGCTGACCCGCAGACTGCTTCAGGAACGGCAGCACCGAATGGGCGGTGAAGGTCCAGCGATTGACCCGCGCCAGGTCGTGCAGCACCCGCGCATAGGTCGGCTCGTCCAGCTCGGCATCGTCCATCTGTTCGGACTGGAGGGATCGGTCGGCAAGGCTTTTCATATCGGCACCCGGCTAGTGTCGCCATCGCAGTGCACGATTGCCGTGACGGAACCAAGCATGGCGTCACAGGTTCCCATTCACGGATCGGTGCGACTGTTCTATCATGCACCGATCCGGCGGGAATTCCGCTTGCGGGAGCACTTAACATCGTGGCCTTCATTTGACCTTTCCTTTCAGATTGCATCCGTCGCTGGCGCTTTCGGCTGCGCTCGTTCTTGGCCTGGTCCTTCCGGTCGGCGGCGGTGCGGCGCAGGCACAGTCGGCGGCATCGCTGGGCAAGCCATCGGTGTTCGGGCGCTGGATGACCGACGACCGCTCCGGCATCATCGAGATCAAGCCGTGTGGCAAGGCGGCCTGCGGGCGGCTGGTCAAGGTGCTGGACCCCAAGGCCCCCACGAACGACGTCAACAATCCCGACCGTTCGCTGCGCGACCGCAAGCTGGTCGGCATCCGCGTCCTGTCAGGCTTCAAGCCCAAGGGCGACCGCTGGGAGGACGGCGAGGCCTATGACCCCAAGGCGGGCCGTATCGTACGTGCGCGCATGTCGCTGGCTTCCCCCGACCGCCTCGACGTGACAGGGTGCGTCCTGATCGTGTGCAGAACCAAGCACTGGACGCGCGTGGGGAAGGACTGATGGCGATGAGCGACGACGAGATACTGGCGCTGGTCGCGCAGGAAAGCGGCCTGCCGCGCGAACGGCTGGACATGGATGCGCGGCTGGGCACGCTGGACATATCCTCGATCGACATGGTCAGCCTGCTGTTCGAGGTGGAGGACCGCTATGGCGTGGAGATCGAGCCCGATCAGGTCACGCCCGATATGACTTTGGGCGAACTGGTCGCACGCATCCGTGCCAAGGCGCAGGCTTGAGCGGGGCAGGGGCTTGACCGGAGCCGGGGCGTGAACCGCGCGGTCCTGATCACCGGCATGGGCTGCGTCAGCGGCCTCGGCACGGGAACCGAAGAAAGCTGGCAGCGGCTGAAGGCGGGGCAGGGGGCGATCCGGCCCATCGCCCGCGACGGCATGGAAGGCTGCGCCGCCGCCGTCGACGACATGGCCGCGCTGACGCTGCCCCCCTCGGACGATCTGCGGCGGCTTGGCCGGCTCGATCCGCTGTCGCTTTTCACGCTGATTGCAGCTGGCGAAGCGCTGGCGCAGGTAGGGCTGACCGGCAGTTCTTCGCTCGACCGGCGCACCGCCGTCATCGTCGGATGCGGCAGCGGCGGCAATGCAACGATCGATACCGCCTATCAGCGCCTGTTCGGCCAGGGGCAGGCCAAGGTCCACCCGCAGACCATTCCCAGCTCGATGATCGCCGCGCCTTCCGCCCATGTCGCGATGCTGCACGGTATTCACGGTCCCGCCTTCACGGTGTCGAGCGCGTGCGCGTCCTCGGCCCATGCGCTAGGCGAAGCGATGCACATTATCCGCGCGGGCCGGGTGGACGTTGCCATCGTCGGCGGGGCAGAGGCGTGCCTGAACCGCGGATCGTGGACGGGCTGGCATTCGCTGGGTGTGCTGGCCCCGGACAGCTGCCGCCCCTTTTCGAAGGACCGCAAGGGCATGGTGCTGGGCGAAGGCGCCGCGATGCTGGTGCTGGAAAGCGAGGATCACGTCAAGGCGCGGGGCGCAAGGCCGCTCGGCAGGCTGGCGGGCTATGGCGCAAGCAGCGATGCCGGGCAGATGACCGCTCCCGATGCCGACGGCATGGCAGCCGCCCTGCGCAGCGCGCATGACGACGCAGGCCTCGCGCTAGGCGCCCCGCTGCTGGTGTCGGCGCATGGCACGGGCACGGTGCTCAACGACAAGACCGAGACGGCGGCGCTGCACGCGGTCTATGGCGACTGGCTGGACCGGCACCGCGTGATCGCGACCAAGTCGGCGCATGGCCACATTATCGGAGCAGGCGGGGCAATGGAATTCGTACTGGGCATGCAGGCACTGACCGAAGGGGTCGCGCCGCCGACGCTCAATTATCTTGGCCCCGACCCCGAATGCGACCTGCCCCTGGCCATCGGCGGAGGCACATTCGTCGCCGACGCGCTGGTGTCGAACAGCTTTGCCTTTGGCGGTCTCAACGCCGTACTGATCGGAACCCGCGCATGACCCCGGCCGCCGCCCATATCAACCGCATCGGTACCGCCAACCCGCCGCACCCGGTGCACGCGGCCTTCGTCGATTTCGTGACCAAAACCATTGACGACGCGCGCGAGAGGCGGCTGTTTTCCCGCATGGTGGAACGATCGGGGATCGGGCAGCGGTTCTCCTACCTTCAGCCCGTGACGCTGCCCGATGGCACGATCACGGATAGCGAGGGGTTCTACGGCACCGGCGAATGGCCGACCACCGCCGCGCGCATGCTGCGCTATCGCAGCAGCGCGCCGGACCTTGCCTGCGCCGCGATCGAGGCGCTGGACCCCGAAATCGCGGATCAGGGCATCACCCACCTGGTCGTCGCGTCGTGCACCGGTTTCGTCGCGCCCGGGCTCGACCAGCTGATCGTGCAGCGGATGGGGCTGGACCCAGGGGTGGAGCGGACGCTGGTCGGCTTCATGGGCTGTTATGCCGCGGTGAACAGCCTGCGTCTTGCGCATCATATCGTCCGCTCGACTCCCTCGGCCCGCGTGCTGGTCGTCACGGTCGAGCTGTGCACGCTGCATTTCCAGCGGAGCGACAATCTGCAGAAGCTGCTGTCGATGCTGCTGTTCGGCGATGGCGCGGCGGCGGCGCTGGTGACTGCCGACCCGCACGGCATCGCGCTGCAGGATTTCCGGGCCGCGACGATCGGCGGCACTGCCGATGCGATCACCTGGGACATCGGCGACCAGGGCTTCGACATGCACCTGGGCGGCGAGGTTCCCGCCCGCATCGGCGAAACGCTGGCCCGCGAAAAGGCCGATGGCAAACCCGACGGCCTGCTGCGCGGAGAGCGGCTCGGCGACTTCGACGTGTGGGCCGTGCACGCGGGCGGGCGCAGCATCCTTGACGCGGTGGAGAACGGGCTGGACCTGCCGGACGATGCGCTCGACCATTCGCGGGCGGTGCTGAACGAATATGGCAACATGTCCTCTGCCACGCTGATGTTCGTCCTTGCCCGGCTGCTGAGGACAAGGGGCGCCGAGCCTCGCAAGGGGCTGGCGATGGCATTCGGACCGGGCCTTGCGGCGGAAAGTTTCCGGTTCACGCTGACACCCGCCGATGACTGACGCACTGGTCCTGGGCGGTGGCCTGGCCGGAAGCGCCTCGGCGATCATGCTGGCGCGTTCGGGCCGGTCGGTCGCGCTGGTCGAGCGGGAAAGCGGCCCTCATCACAAGATCTGCGGCGAATTCCTCTCGATCGAAGCGCGTGACCATTTGGAGGCGCTTGGCATCGATCCCGCCGCGCTGGGCGGAACGCCGATCGACATGGTCGAGCTGGCTTCGGGCACGCAACTGGTGCGCGCGCGGCTGCCTTTCACCGCGATCGGTCTCAGCCGCTACCGGCTTGACGAAGTGCTGCTGGAGCGTGCCGACCAGGCCGGGGTCGATGTCTGCCGCGGGGTCCGCGTCGCCAGCATGGACGGGCACCGCGTATCCACCAGCGGCGGAGATCGGGAAGCGGGCGCCATCCTGCTTGCCACCGGCAAGCACCGCATACGCGGCGACCGGACCGAGGCGGATGGCGGGACCGATCCGTTCGTGGGCTTCAAGATGCATTTCCGCCTGGCGCCTTCGACCTGCCGCGCGCTGGCCGGAACGATCCGGCTGGTCCTGTTCGACGGCGGCTATGCCGGGCTGCAACCGGTCGAGGACGACACGGCGAACCTGTGCCTCGTCATCCGCAAGGACAGGCTGGGCGAACTGGGCGGATCGTGGGACGCGGTCCTGGCCATGCTGGACACGCTGCCGCATTGCGGCGACCTCTTGCGCGATGCAGAGCCGCTGATGGACCGCCCGGCGACCATCGCGAACCTCGCCTATGGCATCGCCCCGCGCCCCGCGATGGCAGACGGCATCTTCCCGCTGGGCGACCGCGCCTGCATGACCGCATCGTTGACGGGTGACGGCATGGCGCTTGCGCTGCGCAGCGGTTTCGTGGCGGCGGCATGTATCGCGCAGGGCGGATCGGTGCGCGATTATCACGAACGGCACGCGCGCGAGGTGCACGGACAAGTCAGGCGCGCCATGGCGCTGCAGCATTTCCAGGAATCGCGGATCCTGCGGCTGGCAGGGCTGGGCCTGCTCGGCGCGTTTCCCGGATTGCTGCGCCAGCTTGCGCAGGCGACCCGGCTGCGCCGCTGGGCCTAACCGCCCGGTTCCGCCTTTCCATCCAGCCATTCCAGCGCCAGCGACCGCACGTCGACCCGTGCTTTCAGCCGCGCCGCCAGCAGGGCGGTTCCGCTGATCTTGCGCTGCACGAACAGCAGGTCGGACGGCGGGACGTGCCAGGTTGCCCGGTCGGCTGCCATCTCCATGCTTTCATCGCGCAATATGCTCACGAATTGCCGGTCGCCGAAATCGAAGGGCCCCGCGCGGGTCATTTCGCCGATAATGACGTCGAGGATGCGGTCGACCCGTTCGCGGTGGCCGCTGACCGCGCCGCTGCCGATGAACCCCGCTTCCACTGCCGCCTGGCGCACGGCATCGCGGTCGCCTGCAAAACCCGCCTGCAGCAAGCGGCGATAGGCTTCGCTGGTGGCCGGTTCGATCGCCCGCGCTGCGCCGAAATCCAGCAGAACAAGCCTGCCGGTATCAGGCTGATAGCGATAGTTCGCGAAATTCGGATCGGTCTGCATCACCTTGAATTCGAACAATTCGCGCAGCACCAGCGAGATCAGCGTCCGCATTACCGCGTCGCGCGTTTCCTGCGGCGCATCCGTCAGCGTCTCGATTGGCTGGCCAGGCAAATAGGTCATCGCCAGCACCTAGTCGGTGGTGAATTCGGGTTCCAGTTCCGGAACCGCGACTTCGGGTGTATCGGCCAGCAGCCCGGCGAACAGCATCATCTGCGCGCCCTCGCGCTCGTAATCCGCCTCCTCGGCCAGTTGCAGCTTGGCATCCGCCAGCAGCGGTCCGATGTCCAGTTCGCGCGGCAGCAGGCCCGATACGCGCAGCAGCGTCGCAACATTGTCGACGTCGGCGTCGATGCTTTCGCGCACGCCCGGGTATTGCACCTTGATCGCCAGTTCGCGCCCGTCCAGCGTCGTCGCGCGGTGGACCTGCCCGATGGAGGCAGCGGCCAGCGGGATCGCGTCGAAACGGCGCAGGCGCTTGCGCCAGTCCTTGCCCCATTGCTGCGACAGCACGCGGTTAAGCTGCGCGGGACGCATGTGGTCGGCATTCTCGCGCAGCTGCGCCATGATTTCGGCCAGTTCGGGGGGCAGCATGTCGCCCGCGTCCATCGAGATCATCTGACCCAGCTTCATCGCCGCGCCGCGCAAGTGGGACAGCCGTTCGGCCACCTTCCCCACATTGCCCGGCGTCAGCAGCATGTCGCGCATGCGCGGGCGCTCTCCATCGGCCAGCCGCCGCGCGCCTTCCGCGACCATTCCGCCCGCGACGCCGCTTGCCAGCCGGCCGAACTGGCCCAGCCGCGACAGCCGACCACGCGGCACGGTGCGGCCACGCCGCCGGGTGCGATCCTCGTTCACCGCGTCACCATCCGCGGCTGCCTGGGACGCCCTTGAACGGTCCGGCGAACTTGCCGGTGATCCAGCCGCCATAGAATTCGCCAGGCTGCGGCGTCACGGTCTCGCCGTCGACGCTGCAGCGATCGAACGGCGCGGCATAGAAC
>JAPYSD010000406.1 GCA_029936705.1 Croceicoccus sp.
GCCCAACCCCGTCGGCGACCCGCTGTTCGAGGCGCTGCGCACCTTGCGCCGCGACCTTGCCAAGGACAACGGCGTCCCGCCCTATGTCATCTTCCACGACAGCGTGCTGCGCGACATGTGCGGTTTGCGCCCCCAGACGCTGGACGAGCTGGGCGAGCTGCCCGGTATCGGCGCACGCAAGCTGGACGAATATGGCGAGGACTTCCTGGACGTGATCCAGCAGCATTCGTAAGGCCGGCGCGGCGGTTAACAAAATATTCACCACGTTTCTTATTCGGCCGTGACTCGTGCCATAAACCGCATGCCACTTGTCGCAGGAGTGATTCGGTGAAAAAACGGCTTTTTACTGACAAGTTTTTTCATGACTGTGACGGCGCGTCTTCTGCCGAATACGCGCTAATTCTCAGCGTCATGGTGCTGGGCCTTGGCTATGCGTCGTTTCAACTGGGCGCCAATATCGAACATGCGCTGGGCGGCGTGGCGAACGACATCTACGAACAGAACGCGCTGGCGGACAGCGGAACCGGCGGCGGCACGCCGGGCGGAACCGGCGGAGGCTCAGGCGGCGGTGCATCCGGCGGCGACACGTCTGGCGGCGGATCGGGCAGCGGCGGCGGTTCGGGCGGATCGGGCGGCGGCCAGGCGGGAAATCCCGGCGGGTCGGGCGGCGGCAGTGGCGGCAGTGGCGGCGGCAGCGGCGGCGGCGGTCCGGGCGGCGGCGGCGGAACAGGCGGCGACGTTCCTATCGACGGCGGGGACATAAACCCCGACCCCGGTCCCGATCCTGATCCCGGCTCCGACCCGGACGGCGACGGCGATCCCGGCAACGCCGCGGGCTGACCGGGCAGGCCATCGCTGCGTGGCCATCCCGGCGCGGCCATCTTGACCCGCCCATCCTCGCTCAGCCCCCTTTACCCGTAAGCCATTCGCGCGCAGGGACAATCCGATGCCTACGCTGCGCGATCCGATTCGGCTGATCCCGGTCCTGTTCCTCGCGCTGATCGCCATCGGCACGCTGCTGCTCAGCCTTCCCCTGTCCACCGCCGACGGCACGCGCGCGCCGCTGCTGGTCGCGCTGTTCACCTCGACCTCCGCCGTGGCGGTGACAGGGCTGATCGTCACCGATACGCCGGTCTACTGGTCCGGCTTTGGCCAGGGGGTGATCCTGCTGCTGTTCCAGGTCGGCGGCTTTGGCATCATGACCGCCGCGACGCTGTTCGGCCTGATGGCGGGGCGCGGTTTCGGCCTGCGCGACCGCATGGCGACGCAGGTGGAACGCAGCCTGCTCGACGGCGGGGACGCGGCATCGGTGCTGCGGCTGGTGTTCGCGATCACGCTGGCGGTTGAGGGCGTGATCGCCGTCATCCTCGCCCTGCGCTTCGGCCTTGCCTATCACCTGCCGCCGGGCGCCGCGCTGTGGCACGGGCTGTTCCACTCGGTCAGCGCGTTCAACAACGCGGGGTTTTCCAGCTTTTCCGACAGCGTGATGGGGTTTCAATCCGATCCGCTGGTGCTGGGGCCGATCATGATCGCGGTGATCCTAGCCGCGCTGGGCTTTCCGGTGATGCAGGACGTGCGCACGCACCGGCTGCGCTGGCGGCGCTGGTCGCTCCATTCGCGCATCACCGTCACCGGCACGGCCGCGCTGCTGGTGCTGGGCTTTGCCGCGATCCTGGTCATGGAATGGAGCAATCCCGATACGCTGGGCCCGATGGGCGCGGGGTCCAAGATGCTGAACGCCGCGTTCCATTCGGTGATGCCGCGCACCGCCGGGTTCAACAGCCTGGACGTCGGCGCCTTTCATGACGAGACGATCATGGTGAACTTCTTCCTGATGTTCATCGGCGGCGGCAGCGCGGGCACCGCAGGCGGCATCAAGGTCACCACCTTCTTCGTGCTGTTCGCCATCGTGCTGTCCGAAATCCTGGGCCGCCGCGACGCCGGGTTGTTCCAGCGCCGCTTTGGCCGCGCGGTCGAGCGGCAGGCGCTGTCGGTGACGGTGCTGGCCGCCACGCTGGTGTTCGCGGCCACCACCTATATCGCGTCGATCAGCGCGCTGCCGCTCGACGACATATTGTTCGAATGCATCTCGGCGTTCGCCACGGTGGGGCTGTCGACCGGCATCACCGCCGATCTGCCGCCCAGCGCGCTGCTGGTGCTGTGCGCGCTGATGTTCGTGGGGCGCGTGGGCACGATTACCGTGGCCACCGCGCTGGCACTGGGCCAGCGCGAGCGCCCCTATCGCTATCCTGAGGAGAATCCCATTGTTGGCTGACAAGCGCAAACCCGTGCTGGTGATTGGCCTTGGCCGGTTCGGCGGCGCGGTCGCCCTGACTCTGGAACGCATGGGGCACGAGGTGCTGGGCGCCGACACCGACCCGCGCCGCGTGCAGGAATTCGCAGGCGATCTGACCAAGGCGGTGGAAGCCGACTGCACCGAGACATCGACGCTGGAACAGTTGGGCGTGCGCGATTTCGAAGCCGCCGTGGTCGCCATCGGCACCGACATAGAGGCCAGCGTGCTGGCGGTGCTGGCGCTGTGCGACCTGGGCCTGACCAACATCTGGGCCAAGGCGACCAACGACAAGCACGCGCGCATCCTGGAACGGACCGGCGCGCGCCATGTCGTGTTTCCCGAACAGCGCATGGGCGAACGCGTCGCCCATCTGCTCAACGAACGGCTGCTAGACTTCCTGGCGTTCGGCGACGAGTTCGCGATCGCCCGGCTGCGCGCGCCCGACCCGATCGTCGGCATCCCGCTGATGACCAGCGAGTGCCGCAAGAAGTTCAACGTGACGGTCGTGGGCGTCAAGCGCACCGGGCAGGACTTCATCCACGCGGTCCCCGACACCATCATCTTTCCCGAGGACGAGCTGGTCGTGTCGGGCCGGATCGAGGATATCGAGCGCTTCTCGGCAATCCACCACGCCCGCCAGCGCTGAGCGGCGCTGACCGGCGCGGGCCGGCGCGGGGGGGGACCGGGTTCGCCGGTCCGCAAACCGCTGTCCTACAGGCCGGTGCCGCGCTAGGCGTGCGCGCCCAGGCTCTTTCCCATCGCCGATTTTTCTCCCGCCCCCACGGGTGTCAACCGGGGGCGCAGAAACCGCGTATTTCCGCGGGTCAGAGATAGGTGAAAGGGGTTGTAGGATGTGTCGCCTGTGTCAACCTGCCAAGCGCTAGGCGCCAAGCGCCCAGGGCAATCGCGCGGCACGCGTCAGAGCAGGTGGCCCGTGCGGTCCCGTTTGGTATCTAGATAGCGCGCATTATGCGGATTGGATGGCAGCGCATGCGGCACGCGCTCCGCCACATCGATGCCCAGCGCGGCCAGCGTGTCGACCTTCACCGGGTTGTTGGTCATCAGCCGGATCCGCCGCACGCCCAGCAGTTCCAGCATGCGCGCCGCGACCGGAAAATCGCGCGCATCGGTGGGCAGGCCCAGCCGGTTGTTCGCGTCGACGGTGTCGAAGCCCTGGTCCTGCAGCCGATAGGCGCGCAGCTTGTTGATCAGGCCGATCCCGCGCCCTTCCTGCCGCAGATAGAGCAGCACGCCCCAGCCGCCTGCCGCCGCTTCCCCGGCCATCGCGGCCAGCGCGGCATCGAGCTGCGGGCCGCAATCGCATTTCAGGCTGCCCAGCACGTCGCCCGTCAGGCACTCGCTATGCAGCCGCACCAGCGGTACGCGCTCGGCGGTCTGGTGGCCGATGACCAGCGCCACGTGCTCGCGCAAATCGTCGGGCGCGCGAAAGGCGACGATCTCCGCCTGTTCCGCCGCGTGGGTAGGCAAATGGGCGCGGGCCTGGAC
>JAPYSD010000407.1 GCA_029936705.1 Croceicoccus sp.
GTCGACTTCCGCGCGATTTTCTCCAGGATGGCGGCCAACGATTTCGACGGCTGGGCGGTCCTGGAATGGGAATGCTGCCTCAAGCACCCTGAACAGGGCGCTGCCGAGGGCGCACCCTTCATATCGGATCACATCATCCGCGTGACCGAAAAGGCTTTCGACGATTTCGCCGCCGGCGGTGCGGACCGGGATCTCAACCGGCGCATCATGGGGATAGGCCAATGACCGCGACTGCCGCGCCGGTACGAAACGAAACCGCCAAGGGCGTAACCCTTCTTTTCGCACAAGTCCTGCCGGTGATGGCGATCGTCTCGCTTTTCCCGGCCATACCCAAGCTGATGCAGCAATTCGGCGATGTCGAACATGCCGCCCTGCTTGTTCCGATGATTCTGACGGTCCCGTCGCTGATGGTGGCGATCTTCGCACCGGTCGCGGGTGCCATCGCCGACCGGTTCGGTCGCAAGACCAGCTTCCAGCTGGGCATGTTCCTCTATGTCGTGATGGGCATCGTGCCGGTCTTCACCGCCGATATCTTCGTGATCGTGGCAAGCCGCGCGGTGCTGGGCATTGCCGAGGCCGTGGCGGTGACCGTTTCGAGCGCGCTGATCGGCGACTATTTCGGCGAAAACCGGCGCAAATGGACCACCCGGGTCGGCATGGTGATCTCACCGGCCGGGACGATATTGTTGATCGCGGGCGGTTTCCTTGCAGAGTGGGACTGGCGCGGGCCGTTCTACATCTATCTCCTGGCGATTCCGGGTTTCGTGCTGGCGCTGCTCTACATTGAAGAGCCGGAACAGCACCAGCGAAGCGAGGCGGAGCGGATTGCCCTGCCTTTCCCCTGGCGCGAGGCGGCGACGATCGGATCGCTGACGGTGGTGGCGTCGCTGCTCTACTATGTCGAGCCGCTCAACATCGCGCGCGTTTTCGCGGAAATCGGCCTCACCAATTCCGGGATTGCCGGTATCGCACAGGCCGTGACATCGCTTGGCTTCATTGCCGGCGCGTATTTTTACGGCCGGACCGCGCAGCGATCCATCGGCGAACACATGGCGGTGCAGTTCCTGTTGATGGGCATCGGCCTGATCGTGATCGGCCTGTCGTCCACGCTGGCAGGCGTGGGCATCGGGGCGACGATCCAGCAGATCGGGGCCGGGTTCACCATTCCCTCCTTGCTGGCGTGGGGCCAGGCTAGGTTGCCCTATGAACAACGCGCGCGGGGCATGGGCATCTGGACCACCAGCTTCTTTGCCGGGACGTTCCTGTGTCCGCCGATGGTCACCTTTGGAGAGACGATCACCGGCGGGCTCATGCCGGCCATGGTGCTGTTCGGAGCGATCTGCCTGATCGCTGCCATCATCGCCGCCGTCGTCGCTCGCAGCCAGCCCCGGCTCTCCGGCTCGATTGCCAACTGACGTGGATATCATGAAATACGACTATATCATTATCGGCGCCGGCTCCTCCGGCGCGGTGCTGGCTGACCGGCTTTCGGCGGACGGCCGGTTACAAGTGCTATTGCTAGAAGCGGGCGGCACCAACGAGGCCGAGGTGGTCAATCTGCCGCGCGCTTTCATGAAGATGTTCGGCAACCCGACCTATTTCTGGTCGTTCCCCGTGAAGGAGCAGAGCGGCCGGCCCAAGGGCGAAACCTGGTTCTATGGAAGAGGCCTCGGCGGATCGAGCTCGACCAACGGCACGTGGTACTTGCGCGGCATGCCCGCCGATTACGATGGCTGGGCGCAAGTGGGCCTCAACGAGTGGCGCTGGGACGAGGTCGTGCGCTGCTATGGAGAGATGGAGAGCTATCATTACGACCATGCCGACCCCAGCCGCGGCCGCGAGGGTCCGCTTCAGATAACGGAGCTTCCTTTCCGCTCCCGGTTCCTTGACGCAATGAAGGCTGCGGCAGGGCAGATCGGCGTGCCGACTCTTGGCGATATCAACACGCCCGGCACGCAAGGGATCGGCTATACCCAGACCACCGTCAATCGGCGGGGGCGGCGGCACTCCTCGTATCAGGCTTTCCTGAAACCTGCGATGGATCGCACCAACCTGACGGTTCTGACCCACGCGATGGTTAAGCGGATCGAGCTGGAAGGCACCCGTGCCAGCGGCGTTACCTTCACGCATGACGGCGTCACGAAGTCTGCCACCGCAGCCGGCGAAGTCATCGTCTGCGCGGGCGTATTGCAGAGCCCGAAGCTATTGCAGGTCTCCGGAATCGGTCCGCACGAGGTGCTGGAGCAGGCCGGCGTTCCCGTCAGGGTCGAAAGCCCGCAGGTGGGCCGAAACCTGGTCGACCATGTCATGCTTTCGGTCAGCTTCCGGATGAAGAACTATCGCGGTTTCAACCACCACTTCCATGGTTGGCGGCTGCTGAGGCATGTCGTCCAGTACTACCTGACCCGCAAGGGACTGATGGCTTACACCTCGCCCGAACTGACAGCGCTCATCGCGATGGATGCGCCTGAGGACTGGCCCGACGTGCAGATCGGCATCGGCCCTTTCTCAATGCGTTCCAGCGAGGAGATAAAGGCCGATCCAGGCCGCGGTGCGCTGGAAAGCGAGCCGGGCTACACCCTTAACGGATATCACCTGCGCCCGAAAACGCGGGGCAGCGTCGCCATCACCGGCGGCAATATCGACGCCCCGTTGACCGTCGATGCCAATTGGTGGGGCGATCCGGATGACCGCAAGACGCTGGTCAAGATCGTTCGCCTGTTCCGCCGCCTGGCCAGTCAGCCCGCACTTGCAGAATACACCGTGGGCGAGGTCACCCCCGGCCCTCAATATCAGACCGACGAGGAAATCGGCTCCGCCCTGGAATGGCTGGTC
Source organism: Croceicoccus sp. (assembly GCA_029936705.1). Taxonomy (GTDB): domain Bacteria; phylum Pseudomonadota; class Alphaproteobacteria; order Sphingomonadales; family Sphingomonadaceae; genus Croceicoccus. Next base: position 2,836 of record JAPYSD010000407.1, read on the forward strand.
AGCCCGGGCCTCCATGCGACCGGCACCTGCCGCATGGGCCCGAACGCGGACGACGCCCTGGACAGCCGCTGCCGGGTGCGCGGTGTGCAGGGGCTGCGCGTGGTGGACTGTTCCGCGATGCCGACCTCGCCATCGGGCAATACCAACGGACCGGCGATGATGCTGGGCTGGCGCGCTGCCGAACTGATTCTGGAAGACCGTGACGCTGTGCAGGATCAGCGCCTTGCCGGCGGCGAAGGGGATACGGAACAGGCTGAGAGCGGAAGCGACCGCGATTTTTTGAAAGGACCGACACATGGATAGGCGTTCATTCCTCGGAGCCAGTGCTCTTGTCGTGGGCGCATCTGCGGCGCCCGCTTTTGCACTGGGCACGCAACGTCGCGGCTTTCCCGAAGATTTCGTCTGGGGCTCGGCGACATCCGGACACCAGACCGAAGGCAACAATATCGCGTCGGACCAATGGTTGTTCGAAAGCGTGGAACCGCGTCTGGCGAGGACTCCGTCGGGCGATGCCTGCAACAGCCTCGAACTGTGGCCGAAGGATCTCGACCTGATTCAGGGGGCGAACCTGTCGAGTTACCGGTTCTCGATCGAATGGCCGCGTATCGAACCCGTGAAGGGCGAATTTTCCGTCGCGATGCTCGATCATTATCGCAGGATGCTGGAAGGTTGCCGGGCGCGGGGCATCACGCCGATGGTCACGCTTTGCCACTTCACCACGCCGCGATGGTTCGCCGCCTCAGGGGGCTTCAAGCAGCGCGATGCGCCCGTATTGTTCGCCCGTTACTGCACCCGCGTGATGGAACACATGGGCGATCTTGTCGGCAACGTCGTCACCATCAACGAAGCCAATGTCTGCAACCTGCTGGCGATGAGCCTGCCCGACGGCTTTTTCCAGGCGGTGCGCGCAACGCTGAACATCGCGGCAAGACAGAGCGGCAGCGACCAGTTCGTCCTGTCGAACC
>JAPYSD010000408.1 GCA_029936705.1 Croceicoccus sp.
TGCCGTGGCCCTGCACGATGCCTTTGGGCGTGCCGGTGGTGCCCGAAGAATAGATGATGTTGAACGGGTCGTCCGGTCCGACTGCCACGGGTAAGGGCGCCTCCGCCCCCTCGTTCAGCCAGGCGGTCAGGCTGGCCGGGTCGTCCATGCAGACGATCCGCAGGTCCGAATCGGCGACTTCGGGCGGCAGCGCGGCAATGGCGTCCGCATCGGCGAACAGATGGCTGGCCCTGCAATCGTGCAGCATCGCGGCGATCGCCTGCGGCGTGGCGGATGATGTCAGCGGCGCGGCCATCGCCCCAATCCGGACGGCGGCGCAGAACACCAGCGCATAGGGGAGGGAATTGCGCCCGAGGATCGCGATCGCATCGCCCTTGCCGGTGCCTTCGGCCTGCAGGCGAGCGGCGATGCGGTCGATCCGGCTGTCCAGCGCGGCCCAGTCGATCGTGCCGTCCGCATCGGTCAGCGCGGGCGCATCGGGACGGGCGCGGGCGTTATCGCGCAGCAGCGCCTCGAACGGGCGGAACGGGGGCGGCTGCGTCAATATCCCGCGGCCTGCGCCAGCACCTCGGCGTGGAAGTCGCTGTCGCCGAACATCTCGGCCAGCACGCGTTGGCGCTTCATGTAGAAGCCGATGTCATGCTCGTCGGTCATGCCGATGCCGCCGTGCATCTGGATCGCTTCCTGCACGGCCAGGGCGCTGGCCATGCCGGTCATCGCCTTGGCGACGCTGGCGGCTTCGCCTGCTTCCGGGCTTCCGCCATCGAGCAATTGCTGCGCCTTCAGCGTGGCGGCGCGCGCGACCTCGATCTCGCAATAGAGATGCGCGGCGCGGTGCTGCAGTGCCTGGAACGATCCGATGATGCGGCCGAATTGCTTGCGTTCGCGCAGATAGCCCATGGTCATCCCGCTCGCGCCCTCGGCCAGGCCGACAAGCTCGGCGGAGGATCCGGCGCGCACGGCGCCAAGCACCTGGCCCAGCGTGTCCGATCCGCGGTCGATCTCGCCCAGCACGGCATCGCCGTCGACCTCGACACCCTCCAGCACGACGCGCGCGGCATTGCCGCTGTCGACCAGACGTTCGGACTGCAGCGTCACGCCCGGCGCGGTGCGGGGAATGGCGAACAGGGAGATGCCGTCGGCGTCCCGCTCGCTGCCCGCGGTACGGGCGGACACGATCAGCAGGTCACTGGCCTGCGCCTGCACGGCAAAGTTCTTGGCGCCGTCGATACGAAAGCCGTTGCCGCTGCGCTCGGCGCGGGTCGCCACGCGGTGCGGCCGGTGCCGTGCCCCTTCGTCCAGCGCCAGCGAAGCCACGGTCTCACCCGCCACGATGCCCGGCAGCCATGCCTGGCGCGCGGCCGGGCTGCCCGCTTTCAATGCGGTCACCGCCCCCACCGATGTCGCCAGGAAGGGCGAGGGCGACAGGTTGCGCCCGATCTCTTCCAGCACCACGCCCGCCTCGACATGACCCAGGCCGAGCCCGCCGTCATCCTCGCCCACCAGCAATCCGGCAAAGCCCATATCGGCGAATTCGCGCCACAGATCGCGCGAGAACCCGTCGGGATTGTCGCCGTCGCGCAGCGCTCGCAAGTGCGAGACCGGCGCCTTGTCCGCCAGGAAGGGGCGGGCGCTGTCGGCCAGCATCTGCTGGTCGTCGTTCCAGTACATCGGCATGTGTCAGCCCCCCGGCAGGTCCAGAATACGCTTGGCGATGATGTTCAGCTGGATCTCGGACGTGCCGCCCTCGATCGAATTGGCCTTGGTCCGCAGCCAGGCACGCGGTGCGCCGCCGCCGCCGCTGCCTTCGCTGTCCCACTCCAGCGCGTCATGGCCGCCCGCCGCCATCAGCAATTCGTGGCGCTGCTTGTTCAGCTCGGTCCCGAAATATTTCATCATCGACGGCTGCGCGGGATGCGCCTTGCCCGCCTTCAGCGTGTCGATGAACCGCTCCGCCATGGCGGCAAAGGCGCGGCTGCGTACCTCGAACAGCGCGATGCGCGCGCGCAGCACCGGATCGTCGAGCCGCCCGTCGTCGTCGCGGCCAAGGTGGCGCAGCGCGGTATCGGGCACCGAGGCGACCCCGCCGCGCGAACCCATGCCCGAGATCATCTCCCGTTCGTGCCCCAGCAAATATTTCGCGACGTCCCAGCCCTTGTTGATCTCGCCGACCACGTTGGACTTTGGCACTGTCACGTCGTCGAAGAACGTTTCGCAGAACGGCGAATAACCGCTGATCAGCCGGATCGGCCTGGTCGAGACGCCTTCCTGCTCCATGTCGAACAGCAGGAAGGAGATCCCGCCCTGCTTGGTGCTGGTGTCGGTGCGGACCAGGCAGAAGATCATGTCCGCCTTGTCGGCGTAGCTGGTCCACACCTTCTGGCCGTTGATCAGGAAATGGTCGCCCTTGTCCTCTGCCCTCGTGGCCAGGCTGGCAAGGTCCGAGCCCGCATTGGGTTCGGAATAGCCCTGGCACCAGCGGATCTCGCCGCGCGCGATGCGGGGAAGGTGTTCGTGCTTCTGCTCCTCGGTCCCGTATTTCAGCAGCGCGGGGCCGAGCATGGATATGCCGAAGCTCTGCAGCGGATTGCGGCAGCCCAGCGCGGCCATTTCCTCGCGCAGCACCTTGGCCTCGGCCGCGGTCAGCCCGCCGCCGCCATATTCGGCGGGCCAGTCGGGCACGGTCCAGCCGCGCTCTCCCATGATTTTCAGCCATTCGGCCTGCGCCGGGCTGGATGGCGTAAACTTGCGCCCGCCCCAACACACGTCCGCATCCGACTTGGGCGGCGTGCGCATTTCGGGCGGGCAGTTTTCCTCAAGCCACGCGCGCGTCTCGCGGCGGAAGCTGTCGAGTTGCTGGTCCATCATCGATCCCCTGCGCCGCCGCGTTCGATCAGCTCGATCTCGTGCCCGTGCGGCGTGGTCATGAACAGGATGCGCGCCGCGCCCATGGAAAACGGCCCGTTGGCGATGCGCCCGCCCGCCGCCTCGATCCGCGCGGCGGCAGCATCGAGGTCGTCGGCGTAGAAGCCGACTGGACCGTGGGCCGTGCCCTGATTGTTCGCGCGGCCGTCGGTCCATTCCATCAGCACCAGCGTAAAGGCCCCGCCGGGGGTGACCATCATCCGCTCGCGAAAGCGGGGCGTGTCGATCCTGTCGGCGCAGTCCATGCCCAGAACCTCGGCATAGAAGCGCGCGGCTTCGTCCGCGTCGGGCACGATCAGCTTGAAGAAGGCCAGCCTCTCGGCTGCGGCTTCCACCTGCGTCGCCGCGCCTGCCTCAGCCATTGAAACGCTCGCCCTTGGCGGCCTTGTCCTTAAGCAGCGACGATATCTTCAGGTCCGGCATCGCGCCCGCATGGCGTTCCAGCCCGGCGACGATCTTCGCCAGCCCCTCGGTATCGACCCAGAACATCGGGCCGCCGGTATAGGCGGGCCAGCCATAGCCGTTCAGCCACACCATATCGATGTCGCTGGCGCGCTGCGCGATCCCTTCCTCGAGGATCAGCGCGCCTTCGTTGACCATGGGATAGAGCAGGCGTTCGCGGACCTCGTCATCGCCGATGTCGCGCTGCGGCTTGCCCGATTTCGCGGCGAAATCCGCGACGATGGCGTTCACTTCGTCCGACGGGGTGCGATTGCGCTTTTCGTCATAGTCGTAGAAGCCCTTGCCGGTCTTCTGCCCGCGCCGTCCGCGTTCGCACAGCACGTCGCGGATCGTTTCGCCCTTCGATTCCTCTTCCTTCCAGCCCAGGTCCAGCCCAGCCAGGTCGGCCATCTGGAACGGGCCCATGG
>JAPYSD010000409.1 GCA_029936705.1 Croceicoccus sp.
AGCCAGGCCATACCACCGCTGTAGGTCAATACGGCGGGCAGGCGCCCGCTTATTCGATGATCCTCTCGCGCACCAATAGCCGCCTGTTTGAAGGCCTGGTCAACGTGAAGGTGCCCTTCCACGTGATCGGCGGGTTCGAGACCATCGCGGTCCAGCTGCTGTCGGCGCTTGCCCTGTCGCGCGGCGCACCGCGAAGCCAGATCAAGGACCCGGTAGTGATGAGCTACCAGATCTGGGGCGACATGGTCGCCGATGCGAAAGACGGCGACGACCCGGAAGTCAGGCGCATCGTGAAGATCATCGAGGAGTACGGCGAACGCATCGTCTCGATCATCGATGGGCTGCGCGAGATCCATTGCCCCGACATGGGCGCTGCAAAGCTGGTGCTGTCCACCGCGCACAAGGCGAAGGGGCTCGAGGCTCCTACAGTCGTCGTTCTCGACGATTTCCAGACGATCTCGGACCTGCGCGAACTCAGGGCCGCCCGCAAGCTGCGCCAGGTCGACTTCGACCAGGAAATCCATCTGAAATACGTAGCCGGAACCCGCGCTACCGAAACTCTCCTGCTCTCCGGCCCGCTCTGGGCCGAAGTCGAACATGTGGTGAACCCATGAAGAAAATCGCTTTGCTTGCTATTCCTGTCTGCCTTCTCGCCGCCTGTTCGGACAACGCTCCCGGCGACAGCGAGATGCAGGTATCGGGCTATACCGTTCCCCCGCTCTCGGAAGACCCACCGATGAGCGGCTCGGACATCGACGCCATCACGCGCGAGATCGAGGCGAGAAACGCGGAAGAAGGCGGCGCAGCGGCGCCGTAAAAACCCGAAAATCAGGACCTTTCGGTTGGGATTGAACCTAATCGGGAGGGAAAAGCCTCATGAATCAAGAAGCATTCGCCTTTATCGAGGACCTGGCCGAGGATGCACTCGTCCCGGCGATCGACATCGATCCCCAATCCTATGATCATGTGATCGTGGCATTCAGCGGGGGGAAGGACAGTGTCGCTTGCGTGCTGCATCTTCTTGAGCAGGGCATCACGCCTGAGCTGTGGCATCATGACGTCGATGGCCACCAACCGAACGGAGAGACCTTCTTCGACTGGCCGGTGACACGCGCCTACTGCGAGGCCTTTGCGGCTCATCTTGGTCTCAAGCTGTATCACAGCTGGCGGGAAGGCGGTCTCGAGGGTGAAATGACCAAGCACAACGCGCGGACCAAGCGCGTCGTGTTCGAGACACCAGACGGTCTTGGCTACGCCGGCGGAACCAGGGGCTCGATATCGACCCGCCGGAAATTCCCTGCCGTCTCGGCCGATTTGCGCGTTCGGTGGTGTTCTGCTGTCGCCAAGATCGACCCGTTCTCCGCGGCGGTGGCTGGCCAGGATCGCTTCAGGGGAGGGCGGACCCTCGTCGTCACTGGTGAGCGCCGCCAGGAATCCTCGGCTCGCTCGCGCTACCTTGAGGCCGAGCCTCATCGCACTCATGCGCCCGGACCGCGCGCCCAGCGCCACGTCGATCACTGGCGGCCGGTGATCGACTGGAGCGAGCAGCAGGTCTGGGACATCATGAAGCGCCACGGTATCGTCCCGCATCCCTGCTACCGGCTCGGTTTTGGCCGGGCGAGCTGCATGATCTGCATCTTCTCGAGCGCCAAGCAGGCTGCGGCCGTCCGTGCGCTGGACCCTGCACGCTTTAGCAAGCTTCGGGCCTACGAGGATGACTTCAATCATACCATTCGGTCGGACATGAACTGGACCGAACTGGCCAACTCCGCCGCGCCCTTTGCCATCGACACCGAGGCAGCAAAGGCCGCGATGAGCACCACCTATGACGAGCCGATCTTTACCGAGGACTGGCAGCTACCTGCCGGCGCCTTCGGCGAAGCATGCGGCCCAAGCTGATCAAGAGGCAAGCGTGACCAACGTCAAGACCATCACTCGCAACGACCCGTCGATCGCCCCCGCCGCGTGGGGAGATCCGGTGGCGCTCGATATCGCGCTATACCAGCAGGGGCTCTTCAGGAGCGATGCCGGCTTCAATCCTGGTGAAGAGGTGATGGTCGCTCCTGTCGGCGAGATATCGGCGGGAGACCTGGAACAGACATGTGCGGCGCTCGCGCTGCAGCGCGCTATCCTCACGCTGGCATCGTGCGACGTGCGCTCATGTTCGGCGGACCGGCTGACCCGCGCGCTCGAGCTGATCCCCACTCTCAATGACACCCATCACGACCTGCTCGCCGCCGAATGCTCGAAGGCGCTCAGCGCAGGCTGCGACGCGCAGCCACCACACCAGGTTCACCGGTACCGCGAGGGTTTCGTGAAGCAGACCCTGCTCGCCGTGCTCACCATCCTCGAGGATATTTCCTATGAGCAGATCGGTGTCGCCAATGACCTTGGTGACTTGAGTGACACTCTACCGAGCCTGGCACCCCATATCGGCATAGAGCCGGTACTGGCGCGCGGGGCAGGGGACGTCAAAAGCGAGATCCCGGTAAAGCTGCGCAATCCTCTTGCCTGGTACAGGCGAAATCCAGCTGCCGATGAGAAGCGGCTGGAGAGATATCTTGCTGCCTATGGCCAGACGCCCTTGTCCTTCGTCGAGGCCGTCGAGGCAACTGCTGTCGCAGCCTGAGGTCTCGGCCCAGACCCCCTATCCCCCTGAAATCACGAGTGACACTTAACCCGGGGGCAAAGTGTCACTGCAGACAATAGTGCATCCTGCCCTCAGGAGAGGGATTCACATCGGTCCTGTTTTGTGCTTGTTTTGATCTGTCATGCATCACATCGCGCATCACGGACGGAACAGGATAGGCTCTGACCTACCCGAGCTCCTCGAAAGGCTCACAGAGGTCAGCACGAGGCCTCGCTATGCCTTCATGCTGCTTTCGCTCATCGCCGAGGTTGCCCGGCAGGACGGCAGCGCCGGTCCGATCGTCCGCTGTGACGATGGCTACACCCTTCTTCGCGACTGGCTTTGTGATGGTCTCAGCCCTGTGGGCCAGCGTGATCCGCGCCGTCTTGCCCTTGCTGAGCGCGTGCGTGACGAGCTGAAAGAGGAAGGCAAGCTTCCCGAGGACGAACTCGAGGCCGAAAAGAAGATCGACACCGAGCTGCGCCAGCGCATTCGCGCATCGGGCAAGACCAATCTGTCGCGTGCCGTATCCGAACTGGTCGCGGCCGGGCTGATGCGCCGCCATTACCAGGGTTACCGGGTCGACCACCGTAACCGCGGGGCCCAGCGTCATGCGGTCTACACGCTCACGGGCCTTGCCCGGGCGCTTCTCGATCACGGCGCAGCGCATAATCGCTCGGCCGCCGCTGTGGCGCCGCGGCAGGGCGAACTTTTCTGCTAGCTCGGATCGAGTGATTGCCTGCAAGCAACCGGACAGCTGACTTGCGTTGCTAAAGCGCAGGGGCAGGGCAGGGATCAACGCCATGATCCAGTCTCAATGAAACCCGGTTTCATCCGGATCTTCCCCTTCGTCCTCGCCGGGCCCGTCTCCGATCTCTAGGTCATCGTCGCTGTCATCATCGCAATCATCAACCCCGCCATCGTCCCCGCCTTCACCTGCGGTTTCCTTCATGACATGGTCGACGAACTTGGTCGTATATTCCTGGGGATCGGAGCAATCGACGTCCTCGTCGAAACTGGCGAAATACTCTGCTTTCGTCATGCCCTTGAACTTCGGATCGTTCGGATCGTAGCCTGACCCGTCCAGCGCCGGCTCATCGCTGTCACCACCGCTCTTATCCAGGCTCACAGGTGCATCAC
>JAPYSD010000410.1 GCA_029936705.1 Croceicoccus sp.
CTGGTGCGAGACACCGATGACGCGGTCGGGATCGACGCCATAGGGCAGGCCCGGCCCGGTATCGGCGACGGTGATGCGCAGCCGGTCCGCCACGCGCTGCGCCGCGACCGAGATCTCCGCCCCGCTTTCCTGCGGGCTGACCGCGTATTTGATCGCGTTCTCGACCAGCGGCTGCAGCAGCAGCGAGGGCAGCACCGCCTCGCGCGTTTCGTCGTCGATCTCGAAACGGGTGCGCAGCCGTTCCTCGAACCGCATGCGCTCGATGTCGAGATAGAGCTTCAGCGTGTCGATTTCCTGCGCGACGGTCACGCGGCCCGTTGGCGGGTTGACCAGCGTATAGCGCAGGAAACTGGACAGGCGCGACAGCATCGCATTGGCCGGTTCGGTCTGTTTCAGAAGCACCAGCGTGCTGATCGAATTGAGCGTGTTGAACAGGAAATGCGGATTGAGCTGATAGCGCAGCATCGCCAGCTGCGCGCTGGTGGCCTGGTTTTCCAGGCTGAGCAGGCGGTCGTTCTGTTCTTCGACCTGCAGGAAGAAATTGATCGCGTAATACAGCGCCGACCACGCGCCCAGCAGGGTGAGGTCGAGGTAGAACACGCCCAGGAACAGCGAGGCGAAGCCGGGATCGCTGGAAGGGCGGTAGAGCGAGATCATCCACGAATCGACGAAGGCGTACAGGCTGACCGCGACCGCCAGCACCAATGCGGTCGCGCCCCATGTCACCAGCGGCTTGCGCCCGATCAGCGCGCGGAAGATCACCGACAGGATCAGGCTGATCGAGAAGCCGGTGAAGGTCGCCACCAGCACGATGATCAGGAACGAGGGCGGCTGCGCATTGGCCAGGCTGGACATCGCGCGCAGCAGCATCGCGCCGCCCCAACCCAGCGCCTGGAGCCGCCAGAAGGCGCGGTTCTTGTCGGCGAAGAACGGGACGGGTTGAACGGGCAGGACGGCCATGATGGCGACTCGATAACCGAATTCGTGCGGTTGCGACAGTTGGCAAACCCGGATGCGGCAGCGGCGGGGCGTCCCGCCCGTCGCGATTGCGGGGCGCGCCGCCGCATCGCGGGCGATGCGCGCCTAGGGCCGCGCGTCCTCGCGGCTCATCGGGAAACGGTCCGACCAGTCGTATGCGCCGGGCGCGTCTCCGTGCGCGGATGCGGCGGCGATCAGGGCGCGTTCCTGCTCGATCATGGCGATGCGTTCGTCCCACGCGTCATGGGTGGGGGTCAGGAAGCCCCAGTCGCGCCCGCGCATCCATTCGCGCTGGAACCGCACTGCGCCAGCGGTATCGAAACCCGCATTCGCCAGCAGCCAGACGGAAAGGCGGTCGGCCTCGCGCTCGTTATGGCGGATCTTGTTCCAGCCCTTGCCTTCCTCGGTCCGCTTCTGCGGGTGGCGCAGCAGGTTATGCGCCAGCTCGTGCGCGATGGCGGCGGCGAGGAGGTCGTCCTCGGGCACGTCCTCGACCAGGCTGCGGGTAACGAGCACGCGGGCGCCGTCGGCGCGGGCGGACTGTCCATCGGTCAGCAGTTCGAAGCGGCTGGCGCAGGCGGGCTGCCCGGTGATCGCCACGGTTCGCGGACCCTCGGCGCTGCCGATCGAAAGCGTGACGCTGCCGCCCGCTTGCAGCGCATCGTCGATGCGGTCGTGCAGCGCGGCAAGGCGGCGGTAGTCGCCCGGCGGGGAATCGGGAAACGGCTTGCCCGCGATGGCCAGCACGGGCTGGTTCGCGGCCAGCCCCGCATCCTGCGCGGGGGATCCGTCCGCGACCGCGCCGACCGCGATGTCGCTGGCGAGGCCAAGCGCGCCGCGCATCGCGGCGGGATCGGTCCAGCTATGGCTGTCCTGCAGCAGCAGGCCGATGGCGGGCAGGGTCCGCGTGCAGAAGGGCGCGTTGGCCCGCACCAGCCGCCAGCCGATCGACTGCACCCGCGCGTCCAGCGCCTGGAGCTGGCGATAGGTGCCTGCTTCCTGGGCCGGGGCGGTGGCGGGTGCCGCCACCATGACCAGCGCAAGCGCGGCGAACGCGGTGCGCATGGCGCCCGCGATCACCGTTTATCGGGATAGAGCGCGATGCGCAGCGCCGATTCGCCGACCGCGCCCTGCATCACCTCGTCGCCTGCGATCCAGGCGGGGGTGCCGTTGATCTGCAATTGCTCGGCGAACTGGCGATTGGCTTCCAGTTCGCGCGCGACCTGTTCGCTGCCTGCATCGGCGCGGGCGCGAGTCATGTCGAGACCGGCGGTCTTGGCCGCGCGCTCGATCGCGTCGTCGGTCGGGCGGCCCTCGTCGTACATGGCTTCGTGGAACGCGCCGAACTTGCCCTGCTTCGCCGCGGCGAGCGCCATCTTGGCCGCCTCGATCGACCCCCGGCTCAGGATCGGCAGCTCGCGGATCACGACTTTCAGATCGGGATTGGCAGCGGCCAGCGATTTCACGTCCTCGACCGACTGGCGGCAATAGCCGCAGGCATAGTCGCTGAATTCGACCAGCACCGTGTCGCCATCGGGATTGCCCAGCACCGCGCCGGGGAACGGCTGGGTGATGCCATCGCCCGCCTGGGCCAGCTGCTCGCTGGTCTGGCGGCGCTGCAGCTCGGCGATGGCTTCGGGCAGGACTTCAGGATGTTCGAGGATATAGCGCCGCACCATCAGCCCGATCGCTTCCTCCTGCTCGGCCGAGAAGCCGCCTGCTGCGATCGCGGCAGCGGTGTCCGCGTCGGCAGGTTCATCTTCGGCGCCATTGGCGCGCAGGGCCCAGAAGGCGCCCAGCACGATCACCGCCGAAAGCGCGGCGATCAGCACGATGCGTAGGGGAGAAAGGCGAGTCGTCATGCAGCAGCAAACCTGTATCTATGCGGGCTTCAGCGGCGCTTCGAGCGGTCCTCGATCTGCGCGCGGGCCTCCATGGCGATATCATTGGCACGAAGCCAGTCCGGCGTCGATTCGGGAAGCGAGGCGCTGGCCGCCTGCGCGTTCTGCAGCGCCGCGCCCGGATCACCCGTCATGATCTGCTTTTCCGCGCTGGCGAGGCGTGCGCGCGGCATGTCGCCCTGCGCGTCATAGATGCGGCCCAGCAGGTACCACGCGGTCGGGTTGTAGCGGTCGCGCGCGACGGCGGCGCGCAGCACGCGCTCGGCCTCTTCGTAATTGCCCTTTTCCTCGGTCGCGATCAGCGCGTGGCCCAGCATGGTGGCGATCAGCGGCTCGAAGCGCGTGATCTCGACCGCCTGGCGCAGCGAGGCCAGCGATTCGTCGGGCCGCCCGGCTTCCAGCAGCACCTGCCCGCGCAGTTCGAGAAAATAGGGATCCTTTGGCTCGGCCGCGATCAGCGCATCCACTTCTTTCAGCGCGGCGTCGACGCGCGCTTCCTTGTGATAGGCATAGGCGCGGGCATAACGCGCCGGGATGCTGGTATCGCTGGGCGGATAATGGGTCAGCGTGTCCTTGGGATCGGCGAGATAGCCGTAAAGCTTGGCCTTCACCCGCTGGAAGCGCGCCTCGATATCCGGGTCGTTGGGGCGGTTCCATGCAGGGTCCTGCATGTAGACATGCTCCAGCGTCTGGATACGGTCGCGCGACAGCGGGTGCGTGCGATAGAACGTATCCTCGGACTTGGCGAAATAGCCCGCGCGGTGTTCCAGCTGCTGCAGCTTTTCAAAGAACTCGATGCTGCCGCGCCCCGACATGCCCGCGCCTGCAAGGTATTGCGCACCGGCGAGGTCGGCGGCCGATTCCTGCC
>JAPYSD010000411.1 GCA_029936705.1 Croceicoccus sp.
GCCTTCATCCAGCGCGGCTAATAGTTCGTCGAATGCTTCGAAGACGGCATTTACCTTGGTTCGAGGATCACGAGTGGGATTGGCTCCGACGGCCGCGCGGAAGATCGGGTCAAAGGGCAGGGGGGACGCTGCTCGGTTCGTGAATGCGAGCAGGTAACCGGTCGTTGCATCGATGCTTGCGATCCAGACAGACGCGCTTGGCTGACCCTCCGTAGAGACGAGATAGTCAGTGGCGCTGGATGCAATCTCACATTCAAAGCCGTGGCGGCGAGCCGTTTCGGCAAATGCTTCAGCCATCGCGCAGCGGCCAGCTTTGGTAGATGGGTTCCAGGTCATGGATTGGCGGCCTCTCCTTGGCGGCGCAGGGGGGTGATTTCGATGATGTCGTGAGGATGCTGACGAAGGACGCTGGCCCGGCCGTCGAGAGTCCAGATCTGGAAGCTCTTCTTTCTGGCGCGGCCTCGCCAATAGACTGTTCCCTTGACGGGAAAGGTAGAGCGGGCGCCGGCGTTGTTGAAATCCCGGACTTCATGGATGACCACTCGGTCGCCGCGGCGTGTTCTGTATTCGTTGCCAGGGACAGGGAAGGGGGCCTTGGTCATGCGTTGATGCCAACGATACGCGGAAGCCGGGTGTCCATACCGGTTACGCTCGAAAAGGTGGCTCGCAGATCTTCGACGTGAACGTTGCCATGCGCCTCGACGAGCTTCAGTTCATGACGATAGGTCCGGCCGAACTCGAGATCGTATAGATCGTTCTCGTTGAGCGTGATCTTGAGGCGGGTCGCACCGGATGCGTTTCGGGCGATAGCCATGGCAAGGGATCGTTCATCGCCGGTAAGCGATTTGGCTCCGGTCATGCGGATGAACTCCTGGCCACCGAGCTGGCGTAGGATCTCGTTTGCAACTGTCATGTCAGTCGCCATTTTTCCATTCTCCAAGGCTGTCTCGTGAGTTTCGGGCTCAATGCAGGCTCTGACATGCCAAAAAATCGCAGAAAACCGTGCGTTTCGGGCAAAACGTCCATTCTGAGCGCCTTCGTGGTCGCTAATCGGGCAATCCCACGCTCAGCGCGCTGAAAACCGCCGTTTATTTTCGGCCTGATTCTGGTCCGGCAGCCTGACGTTCGTGGTCTGCTTCTTGTGAACATCAGAAGCACTGCTGCCGTGGGACTTTGAGCTGGCCGATCGACGAGCCGTCGGAGCCAGTCATTCGGACGGCTGTTTGCCAAAGACGTGCAGTCGGCAGCTGAGAAGCGCCGTGATCGCCGTTTGCCGAATTTAGCAAGGCGTTGAAAAACGCGGGTTTCTCCCCCCTTCCGCCCAGAGGTTGTCCGTTAGCCAGATTTATCGGACAACCTATTTGACCCCTCTTTCAAAGCCATCAGGGCAAGTTGCCACTTTCGCGCCAAAACGTATAAAACAGTCCTGCAGAAAGGATTTGGCATTGCTGTCGCGAACGGATTGGGAATTGGGCGCCGCGAAGGTTGAAGGGATAATTCCCTTTATATTCGAGGGGTTTGACGAACTTCTGGCGCTCCTGAGCGTCCGCCGAGCCTGGCGCTTCTTCGAGCGTGATTTCCCGTTCGCGCATGGCGTCTTCCATGAGGGATCGCTCGATCACGGCGAAATCATGCGCTCGTGGCAATCTGACGAGCGTCAGCTGTTTTTGTCGGTGCTGTCGCGACACGGGCGCCCGGCGGTGAAATCTGCGGTGCGGCAAATCATGGACGCCAAGGGCTACCGTGAGCGGACCGCGGAGAAGTTCCTTCTCGTCGACAGCGCCCTGTCGAGGCTCGATGACCATCTGCCGACGCGAAGTCCGATACCGGTGCTTGAAGACTGGATCGAGGAGCTGCGCAGCGAGAGCCCCGACTTCCTCGAGGTCGAGCATGTCGAGTGGGATCTCGACGAGGCGAATTTGCAAGAAGCGCGACGGCCGCGGGCTGACGGCTGGGCAGCGGGGATCGCCCTCGCCCTCAGGCCTGAAGTCTTCGGGCTGGGAAAGGCGCCGTTCCTGGTACCGGGGGCGCTGTCGAAGCGGATCTTTGCGCAGGATCCGGACATGCAGATCGTCGATGCATTACGAGAGAACCTCGAGGAAAGCTTCGACGAGATATACGCTGAAATCGCCGCGGCGCTGGCGGCATATCGGCGCGCAGAAAACGAGCTGTCCGATCTATATTCTTCCTCTCGCGCCTTCGAGACGTGGAAGTTCGCCTATGGCGCCGGTCCGACTTCGATCATGGAAGTCGCGCGGATGCTGGCGAAGAGACCCCAGAAGCTGACCACTCAGATAAGCCGCCGGTCTGGCCGGACGAAGCGCCCCCTCCCTTCCCAGCCTGTAGCGAATACCGCCAAGAGAGCAGTTGAAGCCCTGTTACGTCGGGGATTGGTATCGGTACGCGAGGACAAGATGATCATCGCTCAGGCGTGATTGCCGGTCGGCGGCGCATCGCTTGGCGATTGACCCCTGTCTGGAATGCCCGCTTACGTTTATCGTTCGCAAGCAATCCCATCGTTGTCTCTATCGAGATGGCTGCCGTAGCCGGGTTGTCCGCGACGCAGGGGCGCAGCGCCGGCCGCGCGCGCGGCGGCGCAGTTCGGATAGTAGTTGCTCGGCACGGCGGCAGAAACACGAGGCCGGGCAGAACCTCCGTTATGACAGTGCCTGGTCCCTGCCTTCCGGTCGTTATGGCAACCGTCGGCAGCGGTGCGTCCCGGGTGCGCTAGTAGATTGGCGCTCGGGATGATCGTCATACTCAGCGCGATCGCTGCGTAAGATAGCAAGGCACGCATCGTGTTTCCGTCCCCCAATATGGCGCAGACTTATGAGCCGAAGAACCTTACGAGCTCGAATAGGCCATAAGCCTGGGCACCGAGCAGTAAGGCAAATTCAGCCTTGATCACCAAGCCTTTGTACATGCAGGCCCCCTTTGGTGAATGGCGCTCGATGGTAAAGTCGCTTCAAAGGTTCGTAGGCAAAGTCGCTCGATTGCGAAAGCCGGATCTGCATCGCTCGTTCACAGCAGCAGATCTGCCAATCGAGTGAGGCGTTCGCGGCTGTCGTCGCGCGATAGCGCCTGGCGGATCGCACGGGCCTGGCCCACAATGACGCAGTGCTGCTTCGCTCGGGTTACGCCGGTGTTGAGCATCGTTCGGCGCAGAAGCGACCAATGCGAGGTCGACATCGGAATGATGACGACGTCGTATTCAGAACCCTGCGCCTTATGAACAGTCAGCGCCCACGCGGGGGCGAGGTCGCCAAGCTGCTTGCCCGAATAGGTAAGCTGAAGGTGTTTGGGTCCGCCAAAGTCGACGGAAACGGACTTTCCGGTTTTGCTGACAGCTACGACCTCGCCGGTATCACCGTTATAGACACCACGCTCGTCATCGTTGCGCGTCTGGATGACCTTGTCGCCGACCATTACCGAGCCGCCGGCGGTGATGGCCTGGGCGGTATCGGTTTCGCTTGCGGGCGCGAGAGCTTCGTTGAGTGCGATCGTGCCGATTTCGGAGTTGTGGCCCGGTGTCAGGACCTGGACGTTGTAGCCGCTGGCACGAAATCCGGCGTGGAGAGTGCAAACTGCATCGGCAATCTCCTCGTTCTGCTCGATCTCGAGATACTCCAGTTCGGAGCCCCAATCGGGCATCGCACCGCCGCGGATGTTTTCTGCACCAACCGCAATCGCCGATCCTTCAGCCTGCCGCCGGACGTCCGTTAGCC
>JAPYSD010000412.1 GCA_029936705.1 Croceicoccus sp.
CGGTAAAGGTGACATGCGCGCTCATGCCGATTGCCGCGCCGCGCAGCGCATGGAACGGGGCGAGGTCCTGTTCCAGCTCGGCTTCGCTCGCGGTGACGACGGGCATCTCCTTGTGGCTGTCGGCGCAGGCGCGGCCGTGGCCGGGGATATGCTTGACGATGCCCGCGACCCCTGCCGCGTCCAGCCCCTCCAGCACCGCACGGCCCAGCGCGGCCACGCGCATCGGGTCATGGCCCAGCGCGCGGTCGCCGATCACGTCATGCGCCCCCTCGCACCGCACGTCGAGCAGCGGTAGCGCATCGCAATTGAGGCCCGCTTCGGCCAGGTCCAGCCCGATCGCCTCGGCATTCACCTGCGCCGCCTCGATCGCGGAGATCGGCGCGATATCGTAGAGGCGGTCGAACACGCCCTGCGGCGGATAGGCCGGCCAGACCGGCGGCTTCATTCGCGCGACGCGCCCGCCTTCCTGGTCGATGGTGATCAGCAGGTCGCCCCGCCCTGCGATCGACCGCAACTCGTCGGTCAGCGCGCGCATCTGCGCGGGGTTTTCGCAATTGCGGCCGAACAGGATATAGCCCGCCGGATCGGCCTCGCGGAAAAAGGCGCGTTCGTCGTCGGTCAGCACGGTGCCGGAAAGGCCGAATATCGCGGGGGTCATAAGGGCGGCAGATTCGCGGAATTGCGGGAAATGCGCAAGTTTGCGGGCGAGGGCCGCGCCCCTTATCCCCAAATCAGCGCTTTACCTGGCACTCGATCCCGTTCGCCTTCAGCTCGGCGCATAGCGCATTGGCCGACGAAACGCTGCCCGTCACCGCCTGCAGGCGGAACACGGTGCCGATATCGGCACGCCCCTCGATGATGCGGCGGTCGAAATCGCCCAGCCGCTGGTAGCGCTGGGTCAGCGTCTGCCACCCCTTCTGGGCCGCGGCCTCGGTCGAATAGGCGCCTACCTGCACGCCCACGCCCGACACCTGCGGCGCAGGGGCGGGTGTGGCCGCTGGGGCCGGTTCGGGCGTTTCCTTTTCGGCGGGTGCGACGGGTTCGGGATCGGGCTGCTTCTGCGCGATCCGCGCGTCGCGTTCGATCCCCTCGCCCACCTTGTAGCTGGTGTCGCCCGTGCCCGCGAAGGTCTTGCCGCCCGGGTTCTCGGGCCGCACCTTGTAGGGAACATCGGGCGCGGCAATGACCGACCCGTCGCCTTCGGGCGGGGCAAGCTGCCAGTCGCGCAGCAGCCAGATCGCCAGCGCGGCCAGCACGACGAAGCCGGCGAAGAAGCCCGCGAACTTGCCGACGCGGGTCCAGTCCAGCCCCTCGTCCTCGTCCTCTTCCGCGGCCTCCAGCCACGGCAGCCGCAGGTCCGCCTCGTCAAGAGCGAGCTGCGCCTCGCCCTCACCGCTTTGGCTGACCTGTGGAACCATCGCCTAGAGTCGCTCCGCTGCCTCGACCCCCAGAATCGAGAGGCCGTTGCGGATAACCTGCCCGATCTGCTTGGCAAGATATAGCCGCACCCCGGTGTTTACCATGTCGTCTTCCACGATAAAGCGCCGGGCGGGATCGTCGTTGCCCTGGTTCCACAGCGCATGGAACGCGGCGGCCAGGTCCATCAGGAAGAACGCGATGCGGTGCGGCTCACGCGCGCGGGCGGCCTGTTCGACCACGCGGGGGAACTGCGCGGCCTGCTTCATCAGCACCTGTTCGTCGCTGTGCAGGATGCCATCGTCGCCCCAGCTTTGGGCGCGCGCCGCCTCGGCCTTGTCGGTCAGCCCCGCTTCCGCCGCCTTGCGCAGCACCGATGCGATGCGGGCATGTGCGTACTGGACATAGAACACGGGATTGTCCTTCGATGCCTCGACCACCTTGGCAAAGTCGAAATCCATCTGCGCCTCGGGCTTGCGGGTCAGCATGGTGAAGCGCACCACGTCCTTGCCCACTTCATCGACCATGTCGGCGATGGTGATGAAATTGCCCGAACGCTTGGACATCTTCACCGGCTCGCCGTCGCGCAGCAGCTGCACCATCTGCACCAGCTTGACGTCGAAGGGCTTCGATACGCCATGCTCCTCGCCGGTCAGCGCGGCGACGGCGGCCTTGATCCGCTTGACCGTGCCCGCATGGTCCGCGCCCCAGATGTCGATCAGCGCATCGGCACCCTGCGCCTTTTGAAAGTGATAGGCCATGTCCGCGCCGAAATAGGTCCAGCTGCCGTCGGACTTGCGGATCGGCCGGTCCTGGTCGTCGCCGAACTGGGTCGAGCGGAACAGCGGCAGTTCCACCGGCTCCCAGTCCTCGGGCGTCTTGCCCTTGGGCGCTTCGAGCAGGCCGTCATAGACCAAGCCCCTCTGGCGCAGGAACGTCTCGGCCACCTCGGGCTTGCCCTCGGCCTGCAGCTTCGCTTCGGAGCTGAACAGGTCGTGGTGGATGCCCAGCATGGCCAGATCGCTGCGGATCATGTCCATCATCGCGTCGACCGCACGCATGCGGAACAGCGCCAGCCATTCGCTTTCGGGCGCATCCTTGTATTGCGGCCCGAATTCCTCGGCCAGCGCCTGGCCGATGGGCACAAGGTAATCGCCCGGATAGAACCCTTCCGGAATGGCGCCGATATCCTCGCCCAGCGCCTCGCGGTAACGCAGGTGCACCGACCGGGCGAGCGTCTGGACCTGCGCGCCCGCATCGTTGACGTAATATTCGCGGATCACCGCGAAGCCCGCATATTCCAGCAGCCCCGCCAGCGAATCGCCCACCACCGCGCCGCGGCAATGGCCCATGTGCATCGGACCCGTCGGATTGGCCGAGACATATTCGATGTTCACCGTCTGCCCCGCGCCCATGGCGCTGCGGCCATAGGCATCGCCCAGCGCGGCGATCGCGTCGAGCTCGGCCTCCCAGGCACTGGGCGCGATGCGCAGGTTGATGAAGCCCGGGCCCGCGATCTCGGCGGCGGCGATGTCGGCTTCCTTCGACAGTTCCTCGGCCAGGCCCTCGGCCAGTGCGCGCGGATTGGTCTTGGCGGGCTTGGCCAGCACCATCGCGGCATTGGTCGCAAGGTCCCCGTGCGCGGGATCGCGCGGCGGTTCCACCGTCACGTTCGCGCGGTCCAGCCCCGGCGGCAGCGAACCCGCCGCCTCCATCGCGTCCAAAGCCTTGTCCACCGCCGCCGAGATGGCGGCGTGGATGGTGAGGGTCTTGTCGGTCGTCTGCTCGGTCATGGCCGCGCGACTAGCGGGGAATCGGCCAGGTGGGAAGGAGTCTCTTGCCCTTTCCCGCGCGGCCGCGACCGCCCCTTAGCGCGTGGCGTTATAGGCCAGCTGCGCCTCGCTCAGCTGGAAGCCCACCAGCACCTCGAACGTGGCGCGCGCCACGGCGGCCTTCACCTCGGGGTCGGCCAGCGGGTCGAGCGCCGCGTCCGGGTCCCCGGGCTTGCGGCGGCGGGTGATGCGCTCGCGAATATCCTCGGGCAGGGTTGCGGCAGCGCCATTGATGAAGGCACCCGCCTTCGCGCTGGCCTGCGCGCGTTCCTGGCCCGCGGCGAAGTTCACGGTAACGGTGCCCACGCGCTTCGACTGCACGGTGGTCCCGCCCTGCAGCACGGTCACGAAGAACGGCAGCTCGACACTGCGCGCCGCGCCCGCGTCGCGCCGGGTGGCCAGCACGTCGAAGCTGGCCTCGGAATAGATCCGCTCCCCCCGCTCGTCACAAGTCGCCCGCAGGTTGGTGA
>JAPYSD010000413.1 GCA_029936705.1 Croceicoccus sp.
GCCCCGGCACACGCTGGCACCGGGGCGCGTTACGTCTTTCACTTATGGCGTGGTTCAGCCCATCCGGCCAAGGCGGTGGTGCAGGTTCACGAACTTGGGCGTCTCGATATCGTCCTGGTTATTCTTGATGAACTCCACCACGGCGCGGCGGATCAGGCGCGAATCCTCGGTCGAGAAGACCGGACGGGCTAGTGCGGGTGCGGGCATTGGTATTCTCCTTTCTTCATTCGCGCGGCATTCAGGCCGCGAACTGGTTCATGGTATTTTCCTTGCCGCCGGCTTTCAGGGCAGCCTCGCCGGCAAAGGCTTCCTTGTGGTCGTCCCCGATGTCGGAACCGGCCATGTTCTGGTGCTTGACGCAGGCGATCCCCTCGCGGATTTCCTTGCGCTGGACGCCCTTGACGTAACCCAGCATGCCCTGTTCGCCGAAATACTCGCGGGCGAGATTGTCGGTCGACAGCGCGGCCGTGTGATAGGTCGGCAGGGTGATCAAATGGTGGAAGATCCCCGCCTCGCGCGCCGCGTCCTTCTGAAAGGTGCGGATACGCTCGTCGGCTTCATCGGCCAGCTCGGTGCCGTCGTAATCCACGCTCATCAGCCGCGCCCGGTCATAGGCGGAGACGTCGCGGCCCTCGGCCTGCCAGGCGTCGTAAACCTGCTGGCGGAAGTTCAGCGTCCAGTTGAAGCTGGGCGAGTTGTTATAGACCAGCTTGGCATTGGGAATGACCTCGCGGATGCGGTTCACCATGCCGCCGATCTGGCCGATATGCGGCTTCTCGGTCTCGATCCACAGCAGGTCGGCCCCGTTCTCCAGCGCGGTGATGCAGTCCAGCACGCATCGGTCCTCGCCGGTCCCGGCGCGGAACTGATAGAGGTTGCTGGGGAGGCGCTTCGGCGCCAGCAGCTTGCCGTCGCGGCTGATGAAGACCTGCCCGTTGGTGATGCCTGTGGGCGCCACTTCCTCGCAGTCCAGGAACGCGTTGTACTGGTCGCCCAGGTCGCCGGGTTCCGTGCTGAACGCGATCTGCTTGGTCAGCCCCGCGCCCAGCGAATCGGTGCGCGCGACGATGATGCCGTCCTCGACGCCCAGTTCCAGGAACGCGTAGCGGATCGCGCGGATCTTCTGCAGGAAATCCTCGTGCGGGACCGTGACCTTGCCGTCCTGGTGGCCGCACTGCTTCTCGTCCGACACCTGGTTCTCGATCTGCAAGGCGCAGGCGCCGGCCTCGATCATCTTCTTCGCCAGCAGATAGGTCGCCTCGGCATTGCCGAAGCCCGCATCGATGTCGGCGATGATCGGCACGACATGGGTCTGGTGCTCATCGATCTCGCGCAGCAGGCGGTGGGTGCCCACGGCATCGCTCGCTTCCTTGGCCGCGTCAAGTTCACGGAACATCATGCCCAGCTCGCGCGCGTCGGCCTGCCGCAGGAAGGTGTAAAGCTCCTCGATCAGCGCGGGCACGCTCGTCTTCTCGTGCATCGACTGGTCGGGCAGGGGGCCGAACTCGCTGCGCAGCGCGGCGACCATCCAGCCGGACAGGTACAGGTATCGCCCCTTGGTCGTGCCGAAATGCTTCTTGATCGAGATCATCTTCTGCTGTCCGATGAACCCGTGCCAGCAGCCCAACGACTGGGTGTAGTTGGCCGGATCGGCGTCATAGGCGGCCATGTCCTGGCGCATGATCTTCGCGGTGTAGCGCGCGATGTCCAGCCCGGTGCGGAACCGGTTCTGCACCGCCATGCGCGCGGCCATGTCAGGATCGATGGCCGCCCATTTCTCGCCCAGGTTGGCGATGGTGGCGCGCTGGCGCTGGATTTCTACTGCGTAGGTCATGCTTGGTCGGCCCTCATTGAAGAAAATGTCGTCGCCCCGATTCGCCGGGGGCATGACCAGCCTTGTGCAATGCGAAACGGGCGGTGCACATGGCGCGCGGTGTGTCCTTGTCAAACTTTACAAGATTTGCTTGTATAGTTGTAAAGCTGTCCACACCGGTCGGCAGTGCATTGGAAACCCGGCACATGGCGCGCAAGGCGATCTACCTCGGCCCAAGGCTCAAGCGCACGCGGCGCGAACTGGGGCTGACGCAGGCCAACATGGCTGCCGATCTCGACATCTCGCCCAGCTATATCGCGCTGATGGAACGCAACCAGCGCCCGGTCACGGCGGAACTGCTGCTGAATATCGCGGCCACCTACCGCATCGACATTGCAGAGCTTGCGAACGACGACAGCGAGGAGACGACCACGCGGCTGCAGGGCGTGCTGCGCGATCCGATCTTCGCCGATATCGACCTGCCCGCGCTGGACGTCGCCGACATCGCCGCCAGCTTCCCCGGCTTTGCCGAGGCGCTGCTGCGGCTCCACACCGCCTATGGCGAGGAGCAGCTGGCGCTGGCCGCGCGGCGCGAGGACGGGGAGGGCGGCGCCGCCATCGCCGCGCCCGACCCGGTGGCGGAAGCGCGCGGATTCCTCGCCGCCCGGCGCAACTGCTTTCCCGCGCTGGACGACAGCGCCGCGCTGGCCGCGCAGGACCTGCCCGGCGTGTCGGCGATGATCGACCGCATCCGCGATCGTCACCGGCTGGAAGTGTCCTTCGCCCCGCCCGAGGTGTTGATGGGCGCGATGCGCTGGTACGATTACCACCGCCGCCGCGTGCTGTTCTCGCGCCAGCTCGACCACAAGGCGCGACGCTTTCAGCTGGCCCTGCAGCTCGCGGTGCTGGAACGCGGCGAGGAGATCGACGCCGCCGTCGCCGAGGGCCGGTTCGAGACCGACAACGGCAAGGTGCTGGCCCGCCGCGCGCTCGAATCCTATTGGGCCGCGGCGCTGCTGATGCCGTACCGCCCGTTCCTCGATGCGGCGCGGCGGCTGCGGTACGACATCGACGCGCTGACCTATGAATTCCAGGTCAGCTACGAACAGGTCGCGCACCGGCTGACCACGCTGCAGAAACCGGGGGCAGAGGGGGTGCCCTTCTTCTTCATCCGCGTCGACCGCGCGGGCAACGTGTCCAAGCGGCTGGACGGCGCGGGCTTCCCCTTTGCCCGCCATGGCGGCGCCTGTCCGCTGTGGAACGTGCACAAGGCGTTCGACCGCCCCGGCGACGTGCTGGTCCAGCGGATCGAGCTGCCGGACGGCGAACGCTATGTCTCGGTCGCGCGCACGGTGATCTCGGGCGGGGGCAGCTTCGACGCGCCCCGTGTGACCCGCGCCGTGGCGCTGTGCTGCGCCGATGCGCGCGCGGGCGATCTGGTATACGCCGACCGGCTCGCCCCGGCAGAGGCGGTCCCCATCGGCATCGCCTGCCGGTTCTGCCACCGCCCGCAATGCATCGCGCGTTCGGCCCCGCCGATGGGGCGCGAACTGCGCTTCGACCATTACCGCCAATCGGGTGTGCCGTTCGCTTTTGCCGATGAATAATCCGCTCCGATGCGATCGGGGCCATTATAAATTAGGGTTCCGGCCGGTTCTCTGCTATTGCCGCTGCGCTGACGTCGAAAATTGCGACGGACTTCGGCATTTGACGATCGCCGGGCACTGCCTTTGCAACCTGGCGTAAATTAGACGGCGACTTCCTCTTCTTGGACGACTTTACGCACGACCGCTGCCGCAATTCGTGGCGGCTATTACCACGTTCTTGAAAGGAACATCTCATGTCGAAGACCGGCACCGTGAAATTCTTCAACTCCGACAAGGGCTATGGCTTCATCC
>JAPYSD010000414.1 GCA_029936705.1 Croceicoccus sp.
CCTGCCTTCCATACTGGCCGACCGCCTTGCCCAGGGCGACCCCGGCCTTGCGCCCGGCGATATTCTTGTCGTCACGCAAAAGATCGTTTCGAAATCGGAAGGCCGGATGGTCGCGCTTTCGTCGGTCAATATTAGCGACGGCGCGCGCGATCTTGCCCGCCAAACCCATAAGGACCCCGCGCTGGTCGAGATGGTACTGCGCGAATCCAGCGACGTGGTGAGAGCGGTGCCCAACGTACTGATAACGCGGCACCGGCTTGGCCATGTGATGGCGAATGCCGGCATCGATGCTTCCAATCTGGGTACATGTGGCGAGGAAAAGGTGCTTTTACTGCCCGAAGATCCCGATGCCAGCGCGGCCCGCATAGCCGATGCATGCCACGCCCGAACGGGCATCAGGCCTGGTGTCATCATCTCCGACAGCTTTGGCCGTCCATGGCGGATCGGGACGACCAATGTGGCGATCGGCGTGGCTGGTCCCCCCGCCGTGATCGATGAGCGAGGCAAACCCGACAGGGACGGGCGGATCATGCAGGTGACGCAAATCGCCTTCGCCGATGCCGCAGCCGGGGCGGCTGGGCTTGCGATGGGCGAGGGCCCCGAGGGCTTGCCGGCCTGCGTGCTGCGCGGCCTGCCATGGCAGCACGGCGACCAGACCAGCCGGAACCTGCTGCGTCCGGCGGGGGAGGATTTGTTCCGATGAGCGCACGTGTCACTGTCCTGACCGGAGGCGTGGGCGGCGCCAAGCTGGTCGAGGGCTTGCAGCAGATCGTGCCCGGCTCTCACCTGACGGCGATCGTGAACACTGGCGATGATTTCGAGCATTTCGGCCTGCCGATCTCGCCCGACATCGATACCTTGCTCTACACGCTGGCGGGGCTTTCGAATGTCCGTCTAGGCTGGGGCCGCGAAGGTGAGACATGGTCGTTCATGGCTGCGGTAAAGAGCCTTGGCGGCGAGGACTGGTTCAACCTCGGCGATGGCGACCTCGCGCTTCATGTCTTGCGCCGCATGGCCAAGGACGCGGGCCAGCCTTTGTCCGAAATCGTGCGGGGTTTTGCCCGCCAATGGGGTCTAGGCCTGACTATCCTGCCGATGAGCGACGATCCCGTCGCGACATGGGTGAAAACGGACGAGGGTTTGTTGCCTTTCCAGCGCTATTTCGTGGAGCGGCGGTGTGAACCGCGCATCAATGCGATCCGCTTCGAAGGTGCTGATGCAGCCTTTCCGGCACCTGGTGTGGTGGCGGCCATCGAAGCGGCCGATATGATCCTGATCGCGCCATCCAATCCGTGGCTCAGCATCGATCCCATATTGGCGGTTCCCGGCCTGCGGCAGGCGCTGGAACGCAAGAATGCACCGCTTGTCGCCGTGTCGCCGCTGGTAGGCGGAAAAGCGGTCAAGGGGCCGACGGCTAAGCTGATGGGAGAACTTGGCCTTTCGGTGACGAACCAGACGATTTCCGAACATTACGGCGAATTGCTGGACGCGATGCTGGTGCACGAGGGCGATCCACAGCCTTCCGGGCTTTCTTGTGCTGAAACCGACACGCTAATGAACACGGCGGAGGACCGGCACCGTGTCGCGATTGCCGCCATGGATCTCGCCGAACGACTGACGCGCTGATGGCATGGACGGCGCTGGTCCCGATCCGCACCGGCCCTGCGGGAAAGTCGCGATTGAAAGGCGTGCTGGATGCCGACGCACGCGGGCGCCTGGCATTGGACATGGCTCGGCACGTCATCGACGTTCTAACGCAATGTCCGAAAATCGACCGGATCGTCGTGCTTTCGAACGAAGCCTTCGACCATCCTGCGGCAGTCTGGGCCAACGATAGCGGGCAAGGACTGAATGCCGAGATTTCGGCGTTCCGGCACGGTTTCGGTGCGTCGCCGCTGCTTGTGATCCACCCAGACCTGCCCTTGTTGGGTCGGCACGATGTCCAAGCGCTACTCGATGCGGCGACCTGCCATGGCGCTGCCCTGGCCACGGATCGCCTGGGGCAGGGCACGAATGCATTGGCACTGGCCGACGGTCGATCGTTCTCGTTCCAATTCGGGCAGGGCAGTCGCATTCTTCACTGCGGCGCGGATGTTGCCATGCCGGTACTTCAGCGGACGGGTCTGTCAGCCGATCTCGACACAGCTGCCGACTTGGAGTTCCTGCTGGAACGGGGATTGCGTGTCTAAAACCGCCTTTCTTCCGGCAGGTAGGTTGACTGCGCCGGACTGTTATCCGCCCGGTAGATCAGCGCAGGAGAGGCAGTCATGAAACTGAGTATCGGTATCCCCAAAAGCATGAAGGTTGCCGCCATGGTCCAGCCATGGGAGGATCCGCTGACCGGAGCCGATGTCGGGGAACTGATGGCAGTCGCGGACCGGCTCGGCTTCTATAAATGCATGCTGGGTGAGCATTTCATCATCCCCAAGGAACATATCGAGCTGTCGGGCGACTGGTATTTCCACACCGCCGTGGCGCTGGGCTTTTATGGCGGGCAGACGAAAAACCTGCGCCTTGCGTCCTCGATCTCCATCCTGCCGCTGCAAAGCCCCATCGTGCAGGCCAAGGCATGGTCGACGCTCGACTGGCTGACGGGTGGTCGGGCAGAGCCGATATTCGGCGTCGGCTGGCTGAAGGAAGAGTTCGACATGCTGGGCGTGCCGTTCGAAAAACGCGGCGCGATGGCGGATGAATATATTGCGGCGATGATTGAACTCTGGACGAAGGACGATCCGGAATTTGAGGGCGAATTCGTCAGCTTCGAAAATTGCGGTTTCGCGCCCAAGCCGCTTCAGAAACCCCACGTGCCGATCTGGTTTGGCGGCGATGCGCCTGCAGTTCAGCGGCGGGTGGCGAAGTTCGGGAATGGCTGGTCCCCGTTCCGCACACCGCCCGAAAGCTTTCCCGACTGCATCGACTACATCAAGTCACAACCGGAATATGACGGTCGGCCGCTGGACATGTTCTTCGCCCTCGAAATGCTGAACGTCGGTGCGCATCATGAAATTCTGGATGATGCCCGTGCGCCGGGGACCGAGGACAAGCAAAAGATCATCGACCAGATCGGATGGCTGAAGGAACTGGGCATTACCGAAACCATCGTGCCCTTGCCGCCGGGCCTGTCCGGCAAGCAGGCATGGATCGACCGCCAGCACTGGGTTGCCGAGGAGATCATGCCGGCAATCTGACAGATGGCGTTTCGTCCCGTTACCCCGGCAGGGCTGCGAACATGTCCAGCATGTCGGCGTAATGGGGCTGGTGGTGGGCAATACCGCCATCGGCCGAAATGATCTGGCCGGTGACAAAGCCCGCAAGATCCGAAGCCAGCCACAGCACGGCCCCCGCGATATCACCCGCGACGCTTTCGCGGGGCAAAAGCACGTGACGCTGGATCATGGCGAGCTGGTGTTCGGTCATTTGCGCGCGCGCCACGGGGCTGAGCACAAGGCCGGGCAGCACCGCGTTGCAACGGATATTGGCCCGTCCGAACTGCGTGGCCGTATTGCGCGTCAGAGCATTTACCGCAGCCTTGGACGCGCTATAGGCCGGATTGAGCACATCGCCGAGCAGCGAAACGCCCGAGCTGGTGTTGATGATCGAACCGCCGCCTGCGGCGATCATGTGAGGAACCACATGCTTGGTCACGAACATCGTGCCGCGCACATTGGTGTCGAAAGCGGCATCCCAC
>JAPYSD010000415.1 GCA_029936705.1 Croceicoccus sp.
TGCCGCGGCGAAAGCGTCCTTCTGTTCCCCAACCGTATGGCTATCGCCAACCGGAACATGTCGTGCGGCCAAGCCATGATCACGCGCCGCCGCTTCGAGAACGGACCATGCGGGCTGCCCATCCTCTTCGCCATCCGGGCGGTTCCCGATGATGGAGCGAAAGCCCGTGGCGGCGATCGCCTCCATGTCTTCCGGCCCAATCTGGCCAGTGGTCGAGAGATGGAGGTGGATCTTGGTGAACTTCATGTCAGGTCCTTTCGCGCCGAAGACCGCGCGCGTTCAGCGATGTGGAAAAGCGCCATTCCGGCAAGCATCGCCATGACGAAGATCGCGGCTGGCACAAACGCGTTGCCGAGCGAGGCGATGGCCGGGCCGGGACACAGGCCGGCCAGGCCCCAACCGATGCCGAAGAGCATGGCACCACCGACAAGGCGGCCGTCGATGTTTGTAGTGCCAGGCAGATGAAACTCGCTTGCGCTGGCGGGTTTCGCCATGCGGCGTTGAATGAGCCACGCAACCGCCATGACCGTGACGGCGCCTCCCATGACGAAGGCAAGCGTCGGGTCCCAATCGCCGAAAACGTCGAGGAAACCTCGCACGCGCGCCGGGTTCATCATGCCGGACAGCGCCAGGCCGGTGCCGAAAATCGTGCCGGACAGCAGAGCGATGAAAGCGCGAGCCATCACCATCCGGCTCCCAATGCATTCACGATTGCGACCGTCGCGATGCCCGAGGCCATGAAGCTGGCTGTCGCGATAAGCGAGCGAGGGCTGAGGCGGCTCATCCCGCAAACGCCGTGACCGCTAGTGCAACCGCTGCCGAGCCGGGTGCCGAATCCGACCAGCAGTCCGCCCGCGACCAGCCAAGCCCAATGCGAAGGAAACACCGCCTCGATCGGTTCGGCGGCACCGAACAGCAAGGCCCCCAGCACCAGCCCGCCCACGAACAGCGCGGCGATGGGCCAGGGTGTACCGCCGCGTTCTATCATGATGGCGCGGCTCGCCATTCCTGACACACCCGCGATCCGTCCTGCGCCAAGCAGCATGAGCGCTGCGGCAACGCCGATCATCAGGCCGCCAAGGAGCCCATCGAGCGGAGCCGCTTCGGGAAATCCGGGCAAATTCATACCGCGTTGACCGGTATCTTGATGTAGCTGACACCGTTCTCTTCCGGCTCGGGCAGCCGGCCGCCGCGGATGTTCACCTGCACCGAAGGCATGATCAGCCTGGGCATCGAAAGCGTCTTGTCACGGGTCGTGCGCATGGCGACGAAGTCCTGTTCGGTGACGCCATCTTTCACATGCACGTTTTCCTCGCGCTGCTGCCTGACGGTGGTTTCCCACGCATATTCGTCGCGACCCGGCGCCTTGTAGTCGTGGCACAGGAACAGCCGGGTCTCGTCCGGAAGCGAGAGAAGTCGGCGGATCGAGCGAAACAACTGGCCAGCGTCGCCGCCGGGGAAATCGGCGCGCGCGGTGCCGAAATCGGGCATGAAGATCGTGTCGCCGACAAAAGCTGCATCGCCGACGATGAAGGCCATGTCGGCAGGCGTGTGCCCGGGAACATGAAGGGCAATGCCCTCAAGCTCGCCGATCCTGAACGTTTCGCCATCCTCGAAAAGCTTGTCGAACTGCGAGCCGTCACGCTCGAAACCGGTGCCCGCGTTGAACAGTTTGCCGAAGACTTCCTGCACGCGGATGATACCGCGACCGATCGCCAGCTTCCCGCCAAGCCGCTCCTGCAGATAGGGTGCAGCCGAGATGTGATCGGCATGGGCATGGGTCTCGATCAACCATGTCACTTGCAAATTATTCGAAGTGACGTACTCGATTATACGATCGGCTGAACCATTCGAGGTCCGGCCAGAGGCCGCCTCGAAGTCCAGAACCGAGTCGATAATCGCAGCTTCATGGGTCTTGGGGTCATGGACGACATAAGACACGGTATTGGTCGCTTCGTCGAAGAATCCCGCGATCGACGGGCGCAGGCACTTATCAGCCTGCGCACGCTCGATCTAAGCCGTGGCGCGTTCAAGGCTCTGGTCGTCAGGCATCGCATAAACTCCAGTCATTTACATAAACTATGTATCTGTATTGCTATCGCACTGTCAAGTGGTATGAGGCTCTGATGACAGAGACGATCAAAGCTGAAGCAGAGCGATCTGCGCCTTGCGCGGGATTGCGTATCGGAGATGTGGCGCCAGAGTTCTCGGCGCGAAGCACGGCCGGAGACGTTCGCCTTTCCGATTACCGCGGGCGTTGGCTGATCCTGTTTTCGCATCCCGCTGACTTCACGCCGGTCTGCACCACCGAATTTGTGGCATTGGCTCGCTCTGCGCAGGAATTCGAGAAGCGTGACTGCGCCCTGATGGCGCTTTCCGTCGACAGCCTGTTCTCGCATTTCGCTTGGCTGCGGCTGATCCGCGATCGCTTTGATATCGAGGTGCGCTTTCCGATTCTGGAGGATCCGACGCTCGTGATCGGGCGCGCTTACGGGATGGTGGCGCCGCAGGATAATGACAGCGCGACGGTGCGGACGACGTTCTTCATCGATCCGCACGGCGTTATCCGCGCCATGTCTTGCTATCCCGCAAACGTAGGCCGTTCGACACCCGAGATGCTCCGAACGCTCGATGCGCTTCAGGCGGTCGATGCCGGACCTGTCCTGGCCCCGGCAAACTGGGCACCTGGAGAGGCTTTGCTTGCGCAAGCGGACGCATCGCTGGATACCGTCTTCTCTGCCAAGGGCCAGACCGACTGGTTCATGAAAGAGGCCAGGCAAGGTTCCCGCAAATGACCGACGAAGAACTCGTCGAAGCCCTGAAGGCTCTCGCGCACCCCGTACGCCTGCAGATCATGAGGGCACTATCCGGCGTGGAACGCAATGTCGGAGAGATCGACGACGCAGCAGGCATCGGTCAACCGACGCTCTCTCAGCAGCTGGCGGTTCTTCGTAACGCGGGCCTGGTGAAGACCCGCAAGGACGCCAAGCTTGTCTATTATCGCATTGACGACGACCGGCTCGCGAAAGTCTCCCATGCGACGGGGGAGCTTGGCGGGCTGTCCTCGGCACCGTTACGTCAATCACGGCAGCCGGCACCCGGCGCGGCCAATTTTGCCAGGCTGGGGTGAGCCCCTTCCTTTCAAAAAAGCTGCGGTCGATAGGTGCCTAGTCGAAAGGACAAGATGCTCGTGATCAAAGCATGGTCATTCATCGATATGCGAATGACCGCCTTTAGGCAATTCTGTCGATACATCGAATTACTGAGATTGGTGCGCGTCGGCGACTGACCGCTCATTCTAGAAGCTGTCGGGCAGAAACTGGGCCGCTTGCAGACTGTCCGCTTCTCGCGAGAAAACGGGCTGAAGCAGACTTTCGGCTAGCGACTCCATTGCGGTCGTACTGCTACCGATCCGTCAACCCATGGTAGCGCTCGAGTTCCCACTCTTCCTTAACGGAAATCTGTCGAATACCACGATGTGCAAGGCTACAACTGCGCGGATTGGAACCATCAATCAGCGATATTCCCCAAAGCTCGTCCTCAGCCGTATGACGCCCATGCAGAGACACGGATGATTGGCGCAGTCCTCGTAAATGTTGCCGGGCGCGAAGTGGTCCGAAAAGTTTGATGTCTCGATCATTTCGCACTCGATAGCAGGCGCGAATTACCGGC
>JAPYSD010000416.1 GCA_029936705.1 Croceicoccus sp.
GGATGAGGGTGCTCGACATCGGCTGCGGCTGGGGCGGCATGGCGATCTTCCTGGCGCGGCACGCCGACGTGAAGGTGCTGGGCGTCACGCTGAGCGAGGAGCAGCTAGCGCTGGCCCGCGAACGGGCGGAGGCCGCCGGCGTTTCGGACCGCGTGACGTTCCGCCTGGTCGATTACCGCGACTTGGCCGAGGAAGGTGCGGCGTTCGACCGCATCGTGTCGGTCGGCATGTTCGAGCATGTCGGACAGCCGCAGTTCGAGACCTATTTTCGCTGCTGCGCAAGGCTGATGAAGGAGGACGGCGTCGCGCTGATCCACACCATCGGCCGCATGGGCAAGCCCGGCACCACCGATGCGTTCACGCGCAAGTACATCTTTCCCGGCGGCTATATCCCCGCCCTGTCCGAAACCGTCGCGGCGAGCGAGAAGGTGCGCCTTATCGCCTCGGACGTGGAGACATTGCGCCTGCATTACGCGCTGACCCTGCGCGAGTGGTACAAGCGCTGCCTCGACCACAAGGACGAGATCGTCGCCATGTATGACGAGAAGTTCTTCCGCATGTGGACATTCTACCTGTCGGGCGCGACCGCCGCGTTCGAAAGCGGCGGCATGTGCAATTTCCAGATCCAGTACGTGCGCAGCCGCCATGCGCTGCCCATGCACCGCGACTACATGGGCGAGGCCGAGCGCGCGATGCTGGCGCCTGGCGATGCGCCCGTCCGGAAAAAGGCGCTGTCGACCGCCTGATCGGCCGCCCTTCCCCTTGCCCGCCGTTTCGCTCTGTCCTAGGGGCGCGCTGCAACGCGCGTTCGCGCAATTCCTGATCAGAAAGCCGTGCTGCCATGACCGACAAGTCCGACATCAAGAAGGTCGTCCTCGCCTATTCGGGCGGTCTGGATACTTCCGTGATCCTGAAATGGCTGCAGGTAACCTATGATTGCGAGGTGGTGACCTTCACCGCCGACCTGGGCCAGGGCGAGGAACTGGAGCCTGCGCGGCACAAGGCCAAGCTGATGGGCCTGCCGGACGACAACATCTATATCGACGACCTGCGCGAGGAATTCGTGCGCGACTTCGTGTTCCCGATGATGCGCGCCAATGCCCGTTACGAAGGCGATTACCTGCTGGGCACCAGCATCGCCCGCCCGCTGATCTCCAAGCGCCTGATCGAGATCGCGCACGAGACCGGCGCCGATGCCATCGCGCATGGCGCGACCGGCAAGGGCAACGACCAGGTGCGGTTCGAGCTGTCGGCCTATGCGCTCGATCCCGACATCCGCGTTATCGCACCGTGGCGCGAATGGGACCTGACCAGCCGGACCGCGCTGATCGCATGGGCGGAATCGCACCAGATTCCCGTGCCCAAGGACAAGCGCGGCGAAAGCCCGTTCTCGGTCGATGCGAACCTCCTCCACACCTCGTCCGAGGGCAAGGTGCTGGAAGATCCGTGGAAAGAGACGCCCGATTACGTCTATTCGCGCACCGTCGACCCCGAGGATGCACCCGATACGCCAGAATATGTCGAGATCGGTTTCGAAAAGGGCGACGGCGTATCGCTGAACGGCGAGGCGATGAGCCCCGCGACGCTGCTGACCGCGCTGAACGAACTGGGCCGCAAGCATGGCATCGGCCGGCTGGACCTGGTCGAGAACCGCTTCGTCGGCATGAAGTCCCGCGGCATGTACGAGACGCCGGGCGGCACGATCTATGCCGCCGCGCACCGCGGGATCGAGCAGATCACGCTGGATCGCGGCGCAGCCCATCTGAAGGATGAGCTGATGCCGAAATACGCAGAGCTTATCTACAACGGCTTCTGGTTCGCGCCCGAGCGCGAGATGCTGCAGGCCGCGATCGACCTGTCGCAGCAGAAGGTGACCGGTACCGTGCGGCTGAAGCTGTACAAGGGCGGCGTGCACCTGGTGGGGCGCAAGAGCCCGATGAGCCTCTATTCCGAAAAGCACGTGACGTTCGAGGACGACGCGGGCGCCTATGACCAGAAGGACGCGGCGGGCTTCATCCATCTGAACGCGCTGCGGCTGAAGCTGCTGGCCAAGCAGGGCGGATAATTATCCACTGGCGCCGATGGGCCGGAACTGGCGGATTTCCGCCGATTGCGCCACCTGACGATCAGCAAAACCGCGCAGACATAGTCGGTTTTCCACCCTTGTCCACCGGGAAAACGCTTTCCTGTGGATAAGTTTGTTGTGCAACTCGCCTTTGCGGCGCATTCTTCAGTTGTCGACCGGGAAGGTTGCTTTCCATATCATGCCGCAAGGCACTGATTTGGAAGGATATATCGAAACGGACGATGCATCGGTCGAAAGCCGGTGAGCGGTCTGGATACCCCTTTGATATTTTCCTCGTGAGAATGTCGAAAAATCCAGGCGGATCACCCAAGGTGGATGAACGATGGCATGGCCGGACAGCCGGTCGCCGCAGACAAGTCATTTGGCCTTCGGGTCGATGATGCGGATGAAGCGGCGGCAGGACGATGGCCTCGGTAGCTGGATGTGCCTGCGACACGATCCCGACGGCTTCGGCCCCGGCGATCGAACTGCAGGACAGACATATACCGGATGCCGGCGCGAGCGCCGGGCGACAGAGGACTGATGATCTTCGGATCGGAAGCCAAAACCGCCGGGCGCCAAGCCTTCTCCTCGTGCTTGCACGACGTGGAAGCCACGGGCCGGTGAGAGTGGGGCCGGTAGCGATACCGGCCCCATTTGCGTTTGGTTACGGATCGCCGCGCCAGCTTGCCAGCGGCACGCGAATTGGAACTCCCGCCGAAAATATCGTGATTCGCTGCCCGTTCAGCGCGCGGCAGAAATGCTGGCTAACGCGCCATTAACGCTAAAACGCCGGACCAATTGTGGCCGAAAGGCGGCGGGTCGAGCCCACACGCAGACATATCCTGCTATGCTTCAGGGCATGAAGACGCGTGTAAACATGCGGCTGCGCCCTGTGCGCACCATCGCCTTCTTCGGCCTCGCCTCGCTGGCTGCCGTTCCGGTTTCGGTCGCCCGTGCGGGTACCGAAGAGCCGACCGGCATCGAGGCTAGTGTCGGGCTCGCATCGGATAACTCCGCAGGCGTGGATTTGATCCCGGCTTCGGAAAATGCCGAGCTGGGCCTGCAGACGGGTGCCGCCGCCGAATTCGTGCAGGACGACGTGGTCGAGGTGCTCGAGGCAGGCGTAGCCAGCTGGTACGGTCCCAAGTTCGCGGGCCGCCGCACTGCCAGCGGTGAAACCTTCAATCCGACCGAACTGACCGCAGCCCACCGCACCCTGCCCTTCGGCAGTCTGGTGCGCGTGACGTCCAGCCGCACCGGCAAGTCGGTGGTGGTTCGGATCAACGACCGCGGACCCTATCACGGCAATCGCGTGATCGACCTTTCCGAAGCCGCCGCCAAGGAAATCGGCATCAAGCATCGCGGTAGCGGAACCGTCGATCTGGCCCTGTTGCAGGGCTGATCCTACTCGTTTGCGGTCGGGGCTGCGGCCTCATCGTTCGCTGCGGAGGCAGTATCCTTTAAATTATCGGGAACGGCCTCGGCGGGCGCCTTGATCCCGCCGGGCGTTTTCAGCGGCACCGCGCCGCTCTGCGTCATGCACCAGCGAAGCTGCTCCATGGCCCTATCGCGGTGCTCGCCTTCAAGG
>JAPYSD010000417.1 GCA_029936705.1 Croceicoccus sp.
CGCCAGGTCACGTCCGCATCCTCGGCGGCATAGCGCGTCGCCTTGTCCAGCGGCACGGCGCTGAAGGGGATCTGCTTCTTCCCCGTGCCGCAGATGTCCTTGAAGGTCAGCGTGGCGTGGCCAAGATGCGTCTGGCTGAGCGAATCCATGCCGTGCGCCTGCCCGATGCCGCCGCCCCCGCGCCCCGCGTCGAGGTCGAAGGACAGGATCATCGTGTCGTCGACGGGCGCGACCGCGATGCCGTTGCGGGCAAGCACGGTCAGGTCGTACTTGATGTTCTGGCCGATCTTCAGCACCGCGTCGCTTTCCAGCAGCGGCTTCAGCCGGGCGAGAGCGTCGGCCATCGGTACCTGCTGCGGCTTTTCGGCGAACATGTCGTCACCGCCAGGGGCGAGCGGGATATAGCACGCATCGTTCGGTCCCAGTGCCAGGCTGATTCCCGCCAGTTCCGCCTGCATCGAATCGAGCGAACTGGTCTCCGTATCGATCGCCACCGCATGGGCGGCAAAGGCACGCGCGATCCAGGCCTCCAGCCGCTCCAGCGTGGTGACGCATTCATAGGCGTCGAGATCGACCGCCGGCCATTCGGGCAGCGGCTGGCGCGTGCCCGCCGCGGTTTCGGCGGCGGCAATGGCCGGCTTGGCGGGATTGAGGTCGGTCGGGCGCGAGGGGCTGCCCGCGCCCGCACCCAGCCGCTTGAGCAGGCTGGTGAAACCGTGCGTCGAGAGAAATTCGGCCAGCGGTTCCTTGGGAATGCCGTTCAGCGCGAAATCGTCGAGCGGCATCGGCAGCGGGCAGTCTTCCTTCAACTGCACCAGCCGGCGCGACAGGCGCGCCATGTCCGTATGCTCGATCAGGTTCTCGCGCATCTTCGATTTCTTCATCTCGGGCGCGGCAGCCAGCACGCTTTCGAGATCGCCGTATTCGTTGATCAGCTTTTCCGCAGTCTTGGGCCCGATGCCGCGCACGCCCGGCACGTTGTCGATCGAGTCGCCCATCAGCGCGAGCACGTCGCCCAGCTTTTCCGGCGGAACGCCGAACTTCTCGACCACCTCGGGCACGCCGATGCGCGCGTTCTTCATCGTGTCGAGCATGTCGATGCAGCCGCCGCCGTCCGACAGGTCGACCCCCTCGTCAGGTTCGGCGCAGGTGCCGACCAGCTGCATCAGGTCCTTGTCCGACGACACGATCGTCACGTCCCAGCCCTTGCGCGTGGCGGCGCGGGCATAGCTGGCGATCAAATCGTCCGCCTCCAGCATGTCCTCCTCGATACAGGGGAGGGAGAACGCGCGGGTCGCTTCGCGGATGAGCGGGAACTGTGGGACCAGGTCCTCGGGCGGAGGCGGGCGGTTCGCCTTGTAATCGGCATACAGGTCGTGCCGAAAGCTTTGCGACGCCTTGTCGAGGATCACGGCCAGGTGGCTGGGTCCATCGGCATCGTCGAGGTCCTGCGCCAGCTTCCACAGCATGGTCGTATAGCCATAGACCGCGCCGACCGGCGTCCCTTCCGGGTTCGTCAGCGGGGGCAGGCGGTGATAGGCGCGGAAGATATAGGCCGAGCCATCGACCAGGTAGAGATGCGGCTTGCGCGAGGCGGCATCGGGTGCCGCTGCGGGGACGAGATCGGGTGCGTCGCTCATGATCATCAGGCGGTAGCAGCGAGGGGCAGGGAAATCATGTCCCGATTGGCGCATCGGGGGCAGGAATCGCGGCTCTTCCCACGGAATTTTGTCGGCCGCGCCCTAATGTGGCCATATTCGCCTTTTACACGGATATTGCGGAACTGTGCGTTGCCGCTTGCATCCTTTTGCGTGAGTGGGTATCTGTGCGTGACGAGGCCCGGATGACCGGGTTTCGCGTGAAGCCACACACATTCTTCACGTTCAAACGGAATAAGGATGCATTTCATGCGCAAGATCATTCTCGCCGCCGCTGCTGCTGGCGCCGCTCTCTCGCTCGCCGCTTGCTCGGAAGGCACCGAGGACAACGCCGAAGCCACCATGGATTCGATGGCTGCCGACGCCGACGCCAACATGGACGCCGTCGAAGCCACTGCTGACGATGCCGCTGCCGAAGCCGAAATGGCGACCGACAACGCGATGGAAGCGACCGACAACGCTGCTGCCGAAGTCGAAGCAGACGTGCAGGACGAGAGCGTCAGCGAAGCTCAGGCTGACTGATAGCCGTCCTGCGGTCCCGCAGCGGATCGCAATACGAAAGGGCGCGGAAGGATCTGCCTTCCGCGCCCTTTTTCGTGCCGGTGGCGGCGCCGGTCAGTTGGCGGCCTCGGTCAGTTGGCGGCGTACACGCCGTTGTCGTTGGACGCATGCCGCGCCGGAGCAGTCGCGAAACCGTTATAGATGGTGCGCGTGATCTCCGCGATCTTGGCGTTGCGCGCAGCCGGGCCGCTCTGTCCCGTGACATAGATCGCCATCACCACCACGCGCCCGTCGGGCAGGGTGACGAAGCCGACGTCGCTGGCAGTCTTGTTCAGCGTGCCGGTCTTGTGACCGAACGATGCACCGCGCGGCAGACCGGCCTTGATTCGCGAGCTGCCGGTCACGGTGCGCGTCATCGCCCCGATCAGCAGGCCGCGGCTGGCGGGCGACAGCCACTTGCCCTGGTGGATTCCGGCGATCAGCTCGACCATCTCCTCGGGCGGGGTGCTGTCGCGCACATCGACATGCTTCGACAAGTCGAATTCCCAGCGGTCGCGCACCAGCGTCGCGATGTCGCGGTCGATGCGGAACCGGTTCAGCCCGGCCTTGCGCGCCCAGGCGTTCACCGCCTGCGGGCCGCCGACAACCGCCAGCAGCGCATCGGTGGCCTGGTTGTCCGACCGCGTGATCATCCGCTCGATCAGCGTTTCCGCCGTCATCGTCTGCCCGGCGCGCACGGGCGCGACCTTGCTGGAGAACGGCTCCGAGGTGACCGGCACCATCAGCGGATAGCGGTCGAACAGGCTGTACTTGCCCGCGTCCACGCCCGCGAGGAACGTCGCCGCGATCGCGATCTTGGACGTGCTCGCCATGGGGAACGGCTCGTCACCCTGGATCGACACGGTCTGTCCGGTCGTCAGGTCGAGAGCGGCGACGCCGATGCGGCCCTGCGATTGCGGGGCGACGGCGAAGAGCTGGCGGCGGAAAGTCTCGGGCAGGTTCGCGTTCGCCTGGTGCGAATCGAGTATCGCGCCCTCGGGCCCGTTCAGGAATTCCTCGAACGACTGCGCCTCGGGATGCTGCGACTGCGCGTGCGCGGCAGGCGCCAATCCCAGCGACGAAGCGGCCAGAAAACCGATTCCGTAACGACGAATGATAGCGCCGGTCCGGCGCAGCGTGTGCGATGACAGTCCCTTCATGCACGCAATCCTAGCAAATATCCCATTGTCGCAAGATGAACGATACCTTTCATTTGCTCAAGCCGCGCGAAGCGGCTTGTGGAAGGCGTTCATTCCCGGTCCGGCGCTACGGGCCGATCACCGTTCGCATCATCGTCGCCGTCGCCCTTGGCGATCGCGCGGGCCTGCGCCTTGCGCCGGCGCAGGTTGGCGCGCAGTTGCGCCGCGAGCCGTTCCTCGCGCGTTGTCGGAGCCGGTTCGGGGGTGTTGCTGCCATCGCCTGCCATGGCCTTTTCATCGCACCAAGCCGCCAT
>JAPYSD010000418.1 GCA_029936705.1 Croceicoccus sp.
GGCTGATCGTGGCGGGACTGGTCATGGCGTTTGTCGGCCTCTCAGGGTGGTTCGTGCCCTGGCTGGCGTTGCCGGTGGTGGCCGCGGGTCATTGGCTCAGCTGGCGGCGGCATGGCTGGGCGATGGAGGACGGGCAGCTGTTCGTGCGGACCGGGCTGCTGGCGCCGGTGGTAACCTCGACCCCCGCGATAAAGCTGCAGAGCGTCGAGATCGCGCGCGGGCCGCTGGGCCGGCTGCGCGGCTATGTGGCGCTTAAACTGGGGCTGGCCGGCGGTCAGTTACAAGTGGCCGGGCTGATGGCGGACACGGCCGAGACCCTGCGACAGGCGATCCTGGCCGAGATCGCGCGGGTGGATTTCTCGCGGCTCAACAAGCCTGCCGCGAACGACTAGCGGTCAGAAATACTCGCGGATCGCGCGCATAAGCCGCGCGGGCATCGTCATGCGGGCAAAGCGGCTGGCGGTCTGCCAGCCGCCCGCGCTGGTGCGAATGTCCAGCGGATCGGCGGCGGCATAGAGGATCAGGCCCGACAGGCTTGCGAAACCGGGAGTCGCATGCGCTTCGGGCAGGCCGCTCATCTTCGGGGCCGCGCCGGTGC
The DNA here is from genome assembly GCA_029936705.1 of Croceicoccus sp. GTDB lineage: Bacteria > Pseudomonadota > Alphaproteobacteria > Sphingomonadales > Sphingomonadaceae > Croceicoccus. The sequence goes on from JAPYSD010000418.1 coordinate 599, forward strand.
GGACGGGCTTGGCCAGCGACTGCTGCATGTAGTCGGCAAGCCCCGCCAGTTCGCCGCCGCCGCCGGTCAGCACGATCTGCCGTCCGTTGCCGCCGCGCCCGGTGATGAAGCCCAGCGATTTCAGCGTCGCGGCCACGTCCTGCGTCCAGCGCGCCAGCTGGCTGTTGATCACTGCCACCAAGTCGGCGCGCAGGATCGTCTCGGCGCTGTCCGCGCCGCCCCGCTCGCCGACATGGCCCAGCGGGATGCGCTCACGGTGGTCGGTGGGGCTGGCGATGGCCGAGCCATAGACGCATTTCAGCCGTTCCGCCTGCGTGCGGCGCACGCCGAAAGCGGATGCGATGGCATCGGTGATGTCGCCCGAACCATAGGGCAGCACCGCCATGCCGACGAGGACACCGCCGACATAGACGGAGACATGCGTCACCTCGGCCCCGAAATCGACGAGGGCGACGCCCAGCTCGCGCTCTTCCTCGGACAGGCAGGCGTGGCCGGTGGCGATGCCGGCCCCGACGACCCCCTCGACATTGAGGTGGGCGTTCTGCACCGCTTCCATCAGGTTGCGCAGCGGGCCGGTCTCCGCCTCCATCACATGCACCGCGACGGCGAGCCGTTCGGCGTGAAGGCCCCGCGGATTGGCCACGCCATGCGCGCCGTCGAGGATGTAGTGCGCAGGCTGCGCATGCAGCACCACACGGGGAGCGCCCGCGGGCGGGATGATCTGTTCGCGCGCATCCGACATCAGATATTCGATGTCGTCCTGATCGATCCGGCGGCCGCCGACTTCCAGGTCGATCTCGCGGATTTCGGACATCAGGCCCGCGTTGCCGCAGCCGATCCAGACCGAATCCACCTGCGTGTCCGCGGCACGTTCGGCGCGTTCGATGGCGTCGCGGATCGCGTGGGTGGCGGCATCCATGTCGGTGACATAGCCGCGCCGGATCCCCTCGGCCGCGCGGTGGCCGCTGCCCAGCACGACCAGTTCGCCGTCGGCGGTAAGCCCGGCGATCATCGCGGCAATGCGGAACGATCCGATGTCGACCGCGCCGATGGTCTTTTCAATCCGCATCGCACTCATCCGTTCTAGCCCCCGATTTCCTCGCCCGCTTCCTGGGCCGCGGCGGCCTGTGCCGCCTCGCGCTCAAGCCGCTTGCGCTGTGCTTCCATTTCCGCTTCCTCGGCCGCGCGGCCCGGGACCCGCATGTAGATGCGGTCGTCGGCGCGCATGTCGAAGACCGATACCTTGCCGCCCAGCAGGCGGTTCATCCCGTCGAGCCGGGCAAAGCTGACCAGCGCGTCGGACGATTCCTTGTCCCCCTCGGGAAGGGCCACGACCTGTCCGGTCTTGAAGGTCAGGTTCCAGCGGCGATGGCCGACCCATTCGGCGGCGCGCACCTGCGGCTTCAAGGCGGGCGCGGCGTCGAGCAGCGTGGACAGCTGCGCCGCGCGGTCCGCCGCGCCGTCACCTGACAGCACCAGCATCTTCTCCGCCTCGCCCCGCTTGACGGGTTCGAGCCTGTGGCCCGACGGGTCGATCAGCACGTATTCCTCCCCCTCGCGCAGGACGGCGTGGGGGCGGCGTTCGACGATGTCGATGACCAGCGTATCGGGCAGCTGGCGCGACACGCGCGCATCGGCGACCCAGGGCAGTTGCAGCAGGTCCTCGCGCAGAACATCGACGTCCATCAGCGGCATCGGCACCTGCTGCGCGGCGACGGCGCGTTCGTAGATCGCCTGCCGGTCCATCCGGTCGACGCCGCGCACCTCGACCTTGCGGACGGTGAAGCCCGCCTCGTCCGCCATGCCGCCGACGCGGTCGCGGATCGCCTCGGGCACGCCGGCATAGATCGCGAGCGCGACCAGCGATGCCGCGGCCAGCGCGACGAAGACCGCGATGAAGAACTTCTGCAGCCCAGTTTCCGAGATCGGCACCTTGTTCCAGGCCGCGCCGACCGCGCCGCCGGTCTTCTGCTTTGCGCCGCGAACCGCGCGCGCCTTGCCCTTCGCCGCGGTGGCGCGGCGCACGCCCTTGCCTCCGCGCTTGATGGTGGTGGCGCTCATCGTCCGGCCTCTTCAGCGGTCAGCCCCACGCGGCGGATCTCCCATTCCAGCTCGATGCCGCTGTTCTCGCGCACGCGGCGGCGGACTTCCTCGCCCAGCGCCTCGATCTCGGCGCTGGTGGCGGCGCCGTTGTTGATCAGGAAATTGGTGTGCTTTTCGCTGACCTGCGCGTCGCCGATGGCAAGGCCGCGGCAGCCAGCGCGGTCGACCAGTTCCCACGCACGCTCGCCCGGCGGGTTCTTGAACGTGCTGCCGCCGGTCTTGGTGCGCAGCGGCTGCGAGGCTTCGCGCTCGGCGGTGATGCGGTCCATCTCGGCCTGGATGGCATCGGGATCGCCCTTTTCTCCGCGCATGGTCGCGCTGGTGACGATGGCGCCTTCGGGCAGGTCGGAATGGCGATAGCGATAGTTCAGGTCGCCCAGCGTGAACACGCGCTGCTCACCGCTGCGCAGCACGACGTCCGCCTCGACCAGGATGTCCTTCACCTCGCGCCCATAGGCGCCGCCGTTCATGCGCACGAAGCCGCCGACCGATCCGGGAATCGACTTCAGGAATTCCAGCCCCGCGATGCCGTGATCGCGGGCGCTCGAACTGGCGAGCACGCCCGACGTGCCGCCGCCCAGCTTTAGGGTCAGGTCGTCCAGCTTCTCGACACCGGACATGCCCTTGCCCAGCCGCACGACGACGCCGTTCACGCCGCCGTCGCGGATGATAAGGTTCGAACCCAGCCCCAGGCCCATGACCGGTACCCATTCGGGCAGGGCGGACAGGAACGCGGACAAATCCTCGGCATCCGCCGGTTCGAACAGCAGTTCGGCAGGCCCGCCGGTCTTGAACCAGGTCAGCCTGGCCAGCGGCGCGTCTTCGGTCAGACGCCCGCGCGGGCGCGGGACAGTGAAACTGCCGCCGCGCAGGGTAAGCTGCATAGGCTGCATGTCCGGATTGCTGGCCATCAGCCCGCGTGCTCCCGCCGCTTGCCGACCT
>JAPYSD010000419.1 GCA_029936705.1 Croceicoccus sp.
CGTGCCAGGGCGACGGCCTCATCAAGATCGAGATGCACTTCCTGCCCGACGTCTATGTCACCTGCGAGGAATGCGGCGGCAAGCGCTACAACCGCGAGACGCTGGAGGTGAAGTTCAAGGGCAAGTCCATCGCCGACGTGCTCGACATGACGATCGAGGATGCCGAGGAATTCTTCTCCGCCGTGCCCCCGATCCGCGACCGCATGCACATGCTGAACGAGGTGGGGCTGGGCTATGTGAAGGTCGGCCAGCAGGCGACGACCCTGTCAGGGGGCGAGGCACAGCGCGTGAAACTGGCCAAGGAACTCGCCCGCCGCTCAACCGGACAGACGCTCTACATCCTCGACGAGCCGACCACCGGCCTCCATTTCGAGGATGTGCGCAAGCTGCTCGAAGTGCTCCACCGCCTTGTCGACCAGGGCAACTCCGTCGTGGTGATCGAGCATAACCTCGACGTCATCAAGACGGCGGACTGGATCCTGGACCTGGGCCCTGACGGCGGCGTGCGCGGCGGCGAGATCGTCGCGGTTGGGACGCCGGAGGATGTGGTGAAGGTGGAGCGGAGTTATACCGGGCGGTATCTGGCGAACATGATCTAGCGGACCGGCCCCAAACGCCTGACCCGCCGGTCCGCACCCGTTTCACCCCGTCTTAACCACGCCGCGATAGCCTTGCCGTAGGGAGCGACGGGGAGTGAGGCGCATGAAGTGGGTTGTCGGACTGATATCGGGCGTGATCGGCTTCGTGATCGCCTTTTCCTTCGCCACTCGCGACCAGATCGGCGCGGCGGTCGATCAGCGCCTTGAGGATGACTTCATCCCCGATTGCGTCCCCAACCTGCAACTCCCGCCCGAACTCGAACCCAAGAGCGCGCAGATCTGCGGCTGCATGAAAGCCGAGTTCCGCAATAGCGACCTACAGATCACAGATGCGTTCGGGTCGAGGCTGGGCGAGGTGCAGGAGGTGACGCGGGCTTGCACGCAGCTTTATGGGTGAGGACGATGTATAACTCGTCCTGCGATGTAACACTTTTAGAACTGACTGTTCGCATATACTCTTTACTTACCGCTATGCGTAGGGGTGTTTTTGCCGGAACAAATTCTGAGCTTCTTCGCTGAGTTGCATGATGTCTCTTCGAGCAAGGTGAATCTTTTCGGCAAACGCGTCGACTTCTGTAACGGAGGCATAGTCTTCCGTACTGCCATATGAGATCAGCCTTTTGCCCGAACTTGGCTCGCGCTTAATCACAGTTCCTGATTTGTAACGAATAACCTTGCCGGATGTCATATGCCACCGGTCGTGAACATAGCGATTGCGCGTATTCCGAAGCTCATTACTGATCAAATTGGTGACATGCTCAACCCGCGTGTAGAAATCTGACGAGTCATCTATTGCAAATGCCAATGTCTTGATAATCGCCATATTGGCCTTGAGGTCGAGATTTGCGCTTAATGCGTTTACCAAGGCATCTCCCTCGAACGACGAATAAAACGATGGAATATCAATTGCCGACAAATCAAAAACGAGCGCTGCGACATCATTCTCAAGCCATGACCACTCGTATACAACCCGCCCAACAGCGCAGAAGAGATCGTCATAGGGATGCGACATGTATGAGACCGATCAAAAGTTCTGAGGGAAGCTAACTGCGAAAACGAGGCGCGTCGAGAGTTGCGCCGAAGTAGGCTAGTTCGCTGACACGAGGGTGGCAAACGACTGCTTGTATTGCCCCTGTTGCCTGAGTGATTTGAGTCATTCGAGTTTATTTTCCTACACACCCCCACCTGTATAACTAACCCGGTTCCCCTCAACCCTCGCACAGAGAGGAACCGGAAGTGCCCCTTGAAATTTCGCCGCCGTCCGACCGCAGCTACGGCGAGCATTGCAGCCGCTGGCGCGACCATATCGAGGCCGGGCGCATCGGTACCGGGACGCGCTCCACGGACGAGATTGCGCTGATCCATCTCTGCAACGAGGAAGTGCTCTGGGGCAGGGCGCGGAGCTTTGCATATCCCTCGCCGCCGAGGTGGCAAAGGGGGTGAGGGGGCTGTTGCGCTCTGAACGCTACGGCGGCGGGTGCCGCCGTTGGTTTGTTTGGGTCCCTCAAACGCCGGGCGGCCCCCATCCGGGGGCCTTGGCTTCGCGCCAATAAGGCGCGGCGCGCGTTCGCGCTTGCGGGAGTCGCTTCGCGCCCCGTTTTACCGCTTTCCTGATCTGTTGCGCTTGTCCGGGCGCTGCCGCGCCCCTTCTTTCTAGTTGGAGCCATTCCCATGACCACCGCCCTCAAACCCGCGCGTGCCGCTGCGCATAACAGCTGGACCCGCACGAAGATGACCATTTTCCTGCGCGAGCTTGCCGCTTCCCAATCGGTCAGCCAGGCCGCTGCCGCCGTCGGCCTGTCGCGCCAGTCCGCCTACAAGCTGCGCGACCGCCTCGTCGGCACGCCCTTCGCGCTCGGCTGGGAAGTCGCGCTGGAGGCGGGCATCACCCAGCTCGCCCACGCGATGCTCGACCGCGCGATCAACGGCGTCGAGGTTCCCCATTACTACAAGGGCGAGCTGGTCGGCACCTCGCGCCAGTACGACGAACGCCTTGCCATCTGGATCGCCGCCAACCCGTGGAAGGTGGGCCGCCACCAGCTGGCCCGCGAATACAGCGCCAAGGGTTTCGACGAACTGCTCGCCCGGATCGAAACCGGCCCGCTCGACTGGACCGACGACGAAGCCGGAGCCGAGGGCGCCGAAGCGCTGCGCCGCGCCCGCACCTACCAGGGCGCGCTGGAAGGCTGGTACGGCTCCAATGCCTGACGCCAGCCATCACGATCCGCGCGTTTTTCCCGCACCCCCCATGTGTCAACCAAACGCCCGAAACCCCCGGATTTCCGCGGCACCGGGCAGGGTGACAGCGGTTGTAGGACATGTCGCCTGTGTCAACCAAACCGCCCCGCCGCCAAGGACATCCGCCCCGCCGCATCGGGACCGCGCGGCGCCCGCGATAGGGTGAACCACCGATAGGGCCGCGCCCCGCGCCGCCCTATCAAGGATCGCGAAACCGTCATGGCATCAGGAAAATCGCAGGCAGGCCACGGCCCGGCAGCAGGGGGAGGGACAAGCGGCGACCCCCTATGGCGAATCCGCCGCCGCCTTCGTAAGGGCAGCCTCGATCGCCGTCACGGGCGAAGCAGGCAGGGGGCCGCCATCGGCGCGTCGGCAGGGGCCTGGATCGACATGTTCGACCCAGTCGCAATCCGCCTTCCCCCGGGGAGCGGTGCAGGTTCAGCCACGGCCTGCACCGCTCTTTTTGGCCGCGCAGGACAGGAAAACGCCGATCCATTCATCGCTGCTGAGGCACATCTGCCTCATTTTCGCCTCAATTGCGGCACGCGGCGACCGTTCGCCGATTGCAAGCAGGCAGGGCAGGGCGGATCTCTTGTCTCGTCCCGATGAAAAGGAGTTTGACGAGATGAACAGACTGATGCTGATTGCAGCCATGACCACCGCCGCCGCCGCTCCCGCCATGGCGCAGGACACCGCGGGCCAGGCGATGACCGCCGCGCCAGCCGAAGCCCCCGCGGCCCCGATGACACAGGCACCCGCGCCCGCCGCGACCACCGTCACCGATGCCGAGGTCGACAGCTTT